>JAYUGN010000235.1:0-11729 GCA_043767605.1 Gammaproteobacteria bacterium | reverse complement strand
CAAACAGTTGCTGGCGCGCCGCATCGCTGATAGCAGTCACCGCAGGATGAGTGAGTCGGCGCTGGATCGAGATGGCAAAGAACCGCTCGACGACTTCGTCGGTCTGCCCCAGACTCACGACGCTGCCATGCTGCTGCACCTCAGCGGCAACTGCCGTGGGGGCGATGAAGATTCCGATCCCGCCGTATCCGAACGCCTTCATCAGGGCGCTGTCGTCGAACTCGCCGACGATGCGCGGCTGGATCCGCTGCGCGCCGAGCCAGCGCATCAATCGCCCCCGCACCGTCGTGCCTTCGCTGGGCACCAGCAGGGGTGCACCGTCCAGGCGATTGGGGAACGCACCGCCGTAGCGCTCTGCCAGCTCTTTTGTTGCGAAGAAGGTGATTCCGCATTCTCCCAGCTTGTGGTTGTAGCCCTTCACGTCGGTTTCGGTAGGCATGGGACGATCCGCCAGCACCAAGTCGAGGCGATGGATTGCCAGTTCGGCCAGAAGCCGTTCCAGTTTGTCTTCCCGGCAGACGATGCGCACCGGCTCGGATAGGGCCATCGCGGGGGCCAACAGGCGGTAAGCCAGGGACTTGGGCACGACGTCGGCAACCCCCACCCGGAACGGTACTAATCGGCCGGCTGACGGGCCGCGCAGCGCGTCTTCCAACTCCCCACCCACCTGAAAAATCTCGTCGGCGTAAGAGAGCGCAATCCGCCCCATCTCGGTGAGTTCCAGGCGCCGTCCGGTGCGCCGGAACAACACCACTCCCATAGTTTCTTCCAGCACCGCGATCTGGCCGCTCAGGGTCTGCGGCGTCAGGTGCAGCCGTTCACTGGCGCGCTGTAGGCTGCCCGCCTTGGCCACGCTCCAGAAGTGATGCAGTTGCTTGTAGTTGAGACGGGCCATCGTTCGATACTTCGGAAAAACCGGATTGACGATACGAAACATACTGTTTTTCTTGATCCAGGAGAAGGCGGAGCATCAGGGGCAAGGTCAAAACACACCAAGGAGTATCCCCAATGCAAATCGTAACCCATACCCATGGCTTTCCCCTGACCGATGCCCTGCGCCACCATGTCCGGCAGCGCCTGCACTTTGCCTTTGACCGCATCGGCGACCGGATCAGGCGGGTCGTGGTACGGCTGTCGGACATCAATGGCCCGCGCGGGGGGGCGGACAAGCGCTGCCAGCTTCAGGTGCGCCTGGAACAGCTGCCCGAGGTGGTCATCGAAGACACCCAGAGCGATCTCTATGCCGCCATGGATCGCGCCTCCGAGCGGGCCGCGCGGACGGTGGCGCGCCGGCTCTCGCGGGAACGGGCACATCGGCGTGATGGTTTGCCCCAGAGAGAAACCGCATTGACCGATCAAGGGCTGAATGGACCTGAAGAGCTGCGCTGATGAAACGCATTCTGCTGTTCCTGGGCACCAATCTGGCCATTGTCCTGGTGCTCTCAGTCACCCTGCGCGTCCTGGGGGTGGAACCCTACTTGACCGAGCAAGGGCTGAACCTCGGGGCGCTCCTGATCTTTGCTGCCGTGTTTGGCATGGGCGGGGCCTTCATTTCCCTGGCGCTGTCCAAATGGATGGCGAAGCGCATGGTCGGCGCCCGGGTGATCGAAAGTCCCAAAACGCCGATCGAGCATTGGCTGGTCCAGACGGTGCGCCGCCAGTCGCAGACCGCCGGCATCGGCATGCCGGAAGTGGCGATCTTCGAAGCTCCGGAGATCAGCGCCTTCGCCACCGGGATGAGCAGGAACAAGGCGCTGGTGGCCGTGTCCACGGGCTTGCTGGGGGCGATGAGCAAGGACGAGGCGGAAGCGGTGCTGGGACACGAGGTCTCCCATATCGCCAACGGCGATATGGTGACGCTGGCGTTGATCCAGGGTGTGGTCAACACCTTTGTCATTTTCTTCGCGCGCGTCATCGGCCACGCGGTGGACCGGCTGGTGTTCAAGTCCGAGCGCGGCAGTGGCCCGGCCTTCTTCGTCACCTATATCGCCGCCGAGCTGGTGCTGGGAATCCTGGCCTCGATCATCGTCATGTGGTTCTCGCGGCAACGGGAATTCCGCGCCGATGCGGGGGGCGCACAGTTGGCTGGGCGCGGGAAGATGATCGCCGCACTTCAGCGGCTCCGGCAAGCCGCCGGGCAACCGCCTCTGCCGGACAGAATCGCCGCCTTCGGTATTGCTGGCGGTGGTGGCGGCGGACTGAAACGTTTGTTCATGACCCACCCACCCCTGGAGGAGCGCATCGCCGCGCTTGCGGCTGTGGGCTCCCGAAGGTCGTTTTAAATGGAACTGGCCACTGTAGTCACGCCGATTTTCTGGGTCGGCGCTCCAGTTGCAGTACGAATGCAGCAAGAATTCACTTTTGCGAAGCAGTAACACCCTACCGCCGCGTTTCGCCAACATGAGGCCCAGGAGTCGCACGTGATTGACTTGCTCTCGGACCCACAGGCGTGGATCGCGTTCCTGACGCTCACCGCACTCGAGCTCGTCCTTGGAATCGACAACGTAATCTTCATTTCGATCCTGGTTGACAAACTTCCACCTCAGCGTCGCGAGCTTGCGCGGAGGATAGGCCTGTTCCTGGCGATGTTTATGCGCGTCGGCCTCCTGTTTCTACTTTCCTGGATTGTCGGGCTAACAGATCCGTTCTTTTCCGTCCTCCAGCAAGACATCTCTGGTCGCGACCTTATTTTGATCGGCGGCGGCCTCTTTTTGCTCTGGAAGAGCACAGGAGAGATTCACCAGCTGCTGGAGGGTGAAAAGGGCGCCGCCTCCATGGTGGTGCTCCCGACTTTTGGTGCGGTGCTAGTTCAGATAACGATCATCGACATCGTGTTCTCGCTCGACTCCATCATTACTGCAGTGGGAATGGTCGATGTCGTGGCGATAATGATCGCGGCCGTCGTCGCATCGGTGCTACTGATGATGGCCTTTGCGGGCGCCATTGGACGCGTGGTATCAGCGCATCCGACCATCAAAATGCTTGCGCTTTCGTTTCTGTTCGCGATCGGGGTGATGCTAATCGCCGATGGCTTCGATCACCATGTGCCAAAGGGGTATGTCTACTTCGCAATGGCATTCTCCGTTATCGTCGAGGTGCTCAACATTCGCATGAGGAAACGTGCGGTCAAGCCGATTCAGCTTCACGACCGGTACACGCCAGAGTGAGTGCCTCAAGCCGCCGCGGCATAACAAGCGGTTCAAGAAGCTTTCGCAGATCGAGGGCGTCCAGGTTCAGGACGTCGCCGACGCCCTGGAAATCCATCCCTTCATGCTCTCGAAATCGCGCAAGGAAGTGGGCGAGGGAAAGATCCGTGCGCGAGTCGAGATCGCCCCGGCAGCGCTGCAGCAGTGTGAGGCCCGCGAGGTTGCCCGACTTCGCGCCGAACTGGCGCTGCTCAAGGTGGAGCGCCACCTCCTAAAAAAAGTCATTCGGTTCTGTTCCGCTCAAAGACCGCGGTTTTCGCGTTCATCCAGACGGCTATTGGGGAGCTGCTTCAATATCCAGCCAGCCCGCGAGGCTGCGGCGAGCCTCTTCTGCGCCCTGCTTGGACTGCGACGAGAACGTCTGGGCGCTCGCCCGGCCGGTCAAGGCCCGCTCGACGTCCTTCAGCGTCTTGCGCTGCGCGGAGGCGGAAAGCTTGTCGGCCTTGGTGAGCAGCACGTGGCAGAGCAGATCCTCCGCGGTGGCCCACGACAACATCTGCTGGTCGAACGGCGTCATCGGGCGGCGGATGTCCATGATCAGCACGATGCCGGCGAGGTTCTCGCGGGTCTGGATGAAGCCGGTGACCAGCTGGCCCCATTCGCGGCGCACTTCCTCGGGCACCTGGGCGAAACCATAGCCGGGCAGGTCCACGAGCCGGCCGCTGGCGAACTCGAAGAAGTTGATCAGCTGCGTGCGGCCGGGGGTCTTGCTGACGCGCGCGAGCCCGCCGTGCTCGCAGAGGAGGTTGAGCGCGCTGGATTTTCCGGAGTTCGAGCGGCCGGCGAACGCGATCTCCGGCCGGTTGGGCGGCGGCAACTGGGTGAGCTGCGCGGCCGAGGCGAGGAACTGCGCAGAGGCGAAAACATTCAGCATCGATTCAGGGGTCTGGTGTAAGATTTCCCGCAATCTTATGGGGTTATCCACGGAGCTGGATCGATGAAGCGTCTGCTGCTGGTCGCGGTGCTGCTGTGCGCGGGTCCCGTGATGGCCCCCGCGATGGCCGAAGAGACCCAGGCCGACCCATTCACCGGGGGCAACGCCGAAGCCGGCGCCACCAAGGCGGCGACCTGCCTCGCCTGCCACGGGCAGGGCGGCAACAGCGCCAATCCGGACTGGCCGAAGCTCGCGGGCCAGCACGCCTCGTTCACTTACCGCTCGCTGCAGGTCCTGAAGTCGGGTCACCGCCAGGCGCCGATGATGCAGCCGCAGGCGATGCCGTTGAATGACCAGGACATGAAGGACCTCGCCGCCTATTTCTCGACGCAACCGGCCTCGCCGGGCGTCGCCAGCCCCGATGCCGTGAAAGTGGCGCAGCCGCTGTATCGCAACGGCGACGCTGCGCGCGGCCTGCCGGCCTGCGCGGCTTGCCACGGCCCGCAGGGCCACGGCAATGCCGGCGCCGGCTATCCGCGCATCGGCGGCCAGCACGCCAAGTACGCTGCCCGCATGCTGCACCTGTACAAGGGCCAGACCGGCATGGCCATGGAAAATTCGCAGACCAGCACCATGGCTGCGGTGGCCAGCAAGCTCACCGATGCCGAAATCGACGCGCTCGCGTCGTACATCAACGGCCTGCACTGACGCCCGACGTTCGCAGCGCCCCTTCCAGAGGAATTCCCCAGATGCTCTCGCTCGCCCGCCTGCTGGTCATCCTGACCGCACTCCTGCCGTTCGCCGCCTCCGCCGCCGACGCCCCGAAATTCGAGCTCGGCAAGGAATACAAGCCGGTGGCCGTGCCGCAGCCGACGTCTGATCCCTCGAAGATCGAGGTGATGGAAGTGTTCGCGTACAGCTGCCCGCACTGCTACGCCTTTGACCCGGTCCTGAAGCAGTGGCTCGCGAAGCAGCCGAAGGACATTAACTTCGTGCGCCTGCCGCACACGCTGGGCCACGAGGAAAACGTGGTGCGCAACAAGGCGTTCTACGCGGCGCAGATGCTGGGCGTGGCGGATAAATTCCACGTGGCGCTGTTCAGCGCCGTCCACACCGACCACAAGCCGATGGCGACGCCGGACGACCTGCGCGAGCTGTTCGCCAAGGACCTCGGCGTGCCGGCCAGGGATTTCGACAGCGCCTACAGCAGCTTCGCCGTGGACGGCGGCTATCGCCGTGGCGATGGCATGGTCCGCGACATGGCGATCGGCAGCGTGCCGACGCTGGTCATCGAGGGCCGCTACTACACCAGCCCGAGCAGTGGCGGAGGTTTCCCGCAGATGCTGCAGATCGCCGATTACCTGATCGCGCAGGCGCGGGCCGCCAAGCCCCGGTCCACTGCGGCCGCCGAGCCGGCAGCCACGCCGAAGAAGAAGAAAAAGGCCAAGGCGCCGGCGGCGCCCAAGACCCCCTGAACACGCGCGCCCTGCGCCGTTTCCTCGCACCGGGCCTCGCGCTGCTGCTGGCCGGCACTGCTTGGGCTGCGCCACGCTCGAAACACCCGCCACATCCCCAGCCGCTGCCGCCGCCCCCGCGAAAGGAAATCACGCGGGATTTTCCACCGCTGTCCTCGCTCGAGCGCACCTGCGAGCTGATCGGCAAGCGGCTCGCCAGCGTCGAGCAGGAGACCTGCGTCAACGCGGGCCTGCGCACCAGCCTGACCGGCAGCGTGCAGGGCCAGCCGATCCTGTGGCGCGACTACCGTTCCGCGCTGGCGCGCGGCAACACGCAGCGCATCTTGCTGATCGGCGGCATCCACGGCGACGAGTTCTCGGCCTCCAGCATCGTGTTCCAGTGGATGCAGCGGCTGGCGAACGACCGCTTCCAGCCGTTCTACTGGCGCGTGGTGCCGCTACTCGATCCGGATGGACTGCTGCGCGTGCCCGCGACGCGCACCAACGCGAGCGGCGTGGACCTCAACCGCAACTTCCCGACGCCGGGCTGGTCCGAGACCGCGCTGCCGTACTGGGAGCGCCAGACCCGCAGCGACCCGCGCCGCTTTCCGGGGAATGCGCCGCTGTCCGAGCCCGAGGCGCGCTGGCTGGCGCGCCACATCGAGCGCTTCCGGCCCTCGGCGATCATCTCGGTGCACGCGCCCTACGGCGTGCTCGACTACGACGGCCCGCACCAGCCGCCGCAGAATCTTGGCTTCCTGCGGCTGCACCTGCTCGGCACCTACCCGGGCTCGCTCGGCAATTACGCCGGCATGTACCTCGGCGTGCCGGTGATCACGCTCGAATTGCCGCATGCGGGCTTGATGCCGTCGCCCTCTCAGGTCTCGAAGATCTGGACCGACCTGCTGGCCTGGCTGGAGAAGAACCTGCCGGAAGGTTCGCCCTTGCGGTCGTCGCCGCTGTTCAGCGAGCCGTGGCGCGCGTCGCTGCCCTCACCGGTGCCCGCGGCGCAGGCGCCGTTTAGCGACTGGCTTCCTTGACGATGCGCCAGCGGCCGTCCGGCATGCGGCGCCAGAACTGGTCCTTGTCGGAAGTCTTCACGTAGTTGTCGCTGCGGTAATCCTGGATGAAGCGCGCGAGCCACAGGCCGTCGTCGCCGGGATAGCGGAACAGGTCCACGCCCTCCAGCCGCACATCGATCCGCTTCTTGCCCGCGTTGACCTTGCGCTTGTAGGTCGAGAACGCGGACTTCTTCATGCCGCCGGTCTCGAAGTCGTCGGCGTAGTACGCGAGGTACCCCTCGGTGTCGCGCGCGGACCAGCGCGCGCGCCAGCCCTCGACCTGCTCCAGGAATTCCGAGCGCATCTTGTAAAGATCCTCGCGCGGGCGCCAGGCCAGCGTGTCGGTGAAGATCACCGGCGTCTCGCCCGCCACGAAATAAGGCTTGAGCTCGAGCAGGTCGGCGTTGGCCAGCGTCACGCAGCCTTCGCTGGAGCGCGGCACGCGCGCGTAGGTGTCGCGCGGCACGCCGTGCAGCCAGATTCCCGAGCCGGTCAGGTGCAGGCGCTGGTCCCACAGGTTCGGGTAGTTGGTCGGGAACGCGCCGGCGCCGTACAACTCCGGCAACTGGTTGTCGCCCTTGAAGCCGGCGATGCGGTAGATGCCGACCGGCGTGCGGTTGTCACCGCTCGCCTTCTTGCCCCAGCCGCCCTTGCCGCTGGCGGCGTAGTAGCTCTTCAGGACCTTGAGCTTGCCGTCCTGGTTTTCGAGCAGGTACAGGCGCGCGCGCGGCAGGTCCACCAGCACCGCGTGCTTGTGGCGGCGCGACAACTGCAGGACCAGGTCGGGCGTGGCGTTGTCCGGCAGCGTCTCGTGCCATTGCGCCAGGCGCACGCGCGCTTCTTCGGCGAGGCCTTGCAGGTCGGGATCGTTCGAGGCCAGCAGGTCCGGCGCGGGCTGGCCCTCGCGCGCGGCCTGCACCTCGCGGTAGAACATCCTGGCGAGTCGGAAATTCGGCTGGCGCTTGACCAGCTTGTCGAGGCCGGCCCAGGCCTCGTTGAGCCGGCCGGCGTTGAGGTCATCCACCGCCGCCATCAGCTGGCTTTCGGGGTGCGGCTCGGCCACTGCGGCGAGGGCCAGCGATCCGCCGCCGGTCGCGGCGCCCAGCGTGGTGACCGCCGCCAGCGCGGCAAGCGCCACCCGCGTGGCGCGGCTGCGGCGCAACCTCATCTCAGCGCGAGTATTCGCGGCGGATGCGCCACGCTCCCTGCGTCTGGGAGAGCTCCAGCACCTTGGTGGCGTGGTTGCTCAGCACATCCGATTCGTAATCCTGCGTGAAGGCCACTTCGGCGCGGCCGTTGTCGAGCGGCGCGACCCGGAAGCCGCTGACAGTGATCCTGATCGAACGGGGCTTGGCGATGCGCGCGCGGCGCTGCGCTTCCCAGCTCTGGCGCGAGCTGCCACCTTCCGGCGAGAAATCCGGCGCGTAGAACGCGAGGTACTTGTCGGCGTCCTTCGTGGCCCAGGCGGCGGCCCAGTCCTGCACGAGCTTGGCGGCGGCGGCGTCGTCGAGCTTCGGCGCGGCCGGTGCGGCGGCGCCCTTGGCCGGTTTCGGTTCCGGCACCGGCGTCGCGGCGGGCGCGGGGATGGCGGCGCTGGCGGTGATCGCCGCGCCGCTGTCGGCCAGGCTGTCGAGCTGGTTGATCAGGCCGAGCTTGGCTTTCACCGAGGCGTTGTTCGGGTCGAGCGAGGCGGCGCGGTTGTACGCGGCGGCGGCCAGCGCGGCGTAGATGTCGCCGAGGTTCTCGTGGGCGACCGGGTAGCTCGGGTGCGTGGCGAGCGCGGCTTCCAGCGCTTCGCGCGCCTTGTCGTACTCGCCCTGCTGGGCGTAGATCACCGCGAGGTTGTTGTACGGCTCGGGCAGCTGCGGGTAATCGCGCGTGAGGTCGCCGAAGACTTTCGCGGCGTCATCGTTGCGGTTGAGCCGCACCAGCACGAGGCCCTTGGTGAAGCGGGCTTCGGCATCCTGCGGCGCCGAGTTCAGGTGGCTGTCGAGCTTCGACAGCGCCTGTTCGAGCTGACCTTTGGCGATAAGCGCCTGCGCTTCGTCCACGGCCGGCGACGCCGCCCACAGCGGAGCGGCCAGCAGCAACGATGCCAGACCCAGCATTCTGATTCGAAACATTTGTTCCCCCGCCCCGGATTCCCCAAGAAGGCCACTAATATACCAGCCCATGCGGGTCCTTCTGGTCAAAACCTCGTCGCTCGGCGACATCATCCACGCGCTGGCGCCGCTGACCGACGCGGCCGCCGCGGTGCCCGGCCTGCGCTGCGACTGGGTGGCGGAAGAGGCCTGCGCCGAGGTGCCGTCCTGGCACCCGGCGGTGGGCCGCGTGATTCCCTGCGCGTTGCGCCGCTGGCGCAAGGCGCCGCTGGCGGCGGTGCGCAGCGGCGAGTGGGGGGCCTTCCGTGCCGCGCTGCGGAGTGAATCCTATGACCTCGTGCTGGACGCCCAGGGGCTGGTGAAGAGCGCTTTGCTCGCCGCCCAGGCCCGCGGTCCGGTGGCAGGCCGCGGGTTCCGTTCGAGTCGCGAGGGCCTCGCGGCGCTGTTCTACGACCGGCGCTACGAGGTCAGCCAGGACCAGGACCAGGTCGAGCGCCAGCGCGAACTGTTCGCCCGGGCGCTGGGCTACGCGCAGCCGCGCGGCCTGCCGCGGTTCGGGCTGGATGCGGGCCGCTTCCGCGACGCGAACACCGCGCCCTATGTCCCCCCTTATGTCGTGTTCCAGCACGGGGCCTCGTGGCCCTCGAAGCTGTGGGCTGAAGCCCACTGGCAGTCGCTGGGCCGGGAGCTGCGCAGGAGCGGTTACGCGGTGAAGCTGCCCTGGGGCGCGCCGGCGGAACGGCAGGCGGCGCAGCGCATCGCTGCGGCCTTCGAGGGGGAGGTGCTGCCGCCGTTGACGCTCACGGCGCTCGCCCGCGTGCTGGCCAACGCGCGTTTCGTGGTCGGGCTCGACACCGGCGTCACGCACCTGGCCGCCGCGCTCGACGTGCGCTCGGTGAGCCTGCACGGCCCCTCGGTGCCGGTGATCCATGGCGTGGCGAGCGGTGCGCTGGTGAACCTGTGCGCCAGCGATTCGCAGGTCATCGACCGTGCGCGTCCCAACACCGTGACGCTCGAGGCGGTGCGCGAGGCGATCAGGCCCTGGCTGGGAGGATGAGCCGCGTGAGCGCGGCGCGCGCGGACGCGAAGGACAGTTTTTCCGCCGCGATCGCCTGCGAGCGCGCCAGCGCCGAGCGGTAATAGGCGTCGTCGGTGAGCAGCCGCTGCACCAGCGGCCGCAGCGCGAGGCCGTCGGTCAGCGCGAACTCCGGGAAGGCCACGCGCTGGATCGCGCCGTTGCCGCCGGCGTTCAGCGTGCGACACAACAGCGCATCGCCGGCCACCTGGCCCGGCACTTCGCCTTCGTCGAGCTGCAGCACCACGCGGTGCCGCGCCATCTCGCGCAAGTAGCCCGGATAGTCGAGCCGCTGCTCGAGAATGCGCACATCGCCCACGCCGGCGAGCAGCGCCTCGATGCGCGCACGGGCCCTGGCCCCGTCGAAATTCATCACGGTAACCGGCACGTTCGCGGCTTTCGCGCAGTGCGCGGCGAGCTCGAGCGCACGGGCGTGGCGGCGGCCGGCCACGTCGAACTCGCGCGTGCCGAGGAAGATGCCGCAGCGCGCCGGCGCGCCCGGCGGTGAAAAATCCCAGGCCGGCACGTCCACCGGATAGGGCGTGGGCAGGAACACGATGTTGCGGCAACCGTGCGCGCGGTAGTGCTCGGCCGCGTGCGCGGTGACGGCGAGCGCGCCGTCGGCCTCGGCCAGGATTTTCGCGAGCGCGTTGCGGCGCCAGAACCAGCGCAGCTGGCTGGCGATCTGCGTCGCGCCAGTTTCCTTCCACGACACGTAGACCACGCGGCCGGCGCGCTTGAGCGCGCGCACCGCCGCGAGCGAGACGCCGACGCGCTGGCGGATCAGCACCAGCACGGCATCGCCGGTGATGTCGGCCACGTTGACCTGCTGGTGGAAGCGCCCGGCGGTGGCCGCGGCGTAGGCCCAGTAGTTGACGGGCGGATGGCCCGGCGCGCCGGGCCGCGTGACGCCGCCGCGGTAGTCCACCGGCGCATCGCGCCCGCCGGGATTGACGACGTCGAAGCGCACGCTCAGTAGAGGCTCGGCTGCCCTTCCGGGCGCCATTTGAACTTGCGGTGCACCCAGAAATACTGCGCGCGGGCGAGCGCGATGCCCTGCTCGATGACCTGGTTGATGCGCAGGGCGTCGGCGGCCTCGTCACCGCCCGGGAAATTCTCGAGCGCCGGCAGCACGGTCACGACGTAGCGGCCGTTGATGCGCGCCGGAAAGTACGGCACCACTTTTGCGCGGCCCATCTGCACGAGGCGCGCGGTGGCGGTGACGGTCAACGCCGGCACGCCGAAGAAAGGCACGAACACGCTTTGGCGCTCGACGGTCTGGTCCGGCCCGTACCAGATCGCGCGGCCTGCGCGCAGCGCCTTCACCAGGCCGCGCAAGTCGTCGCGCGGCAGTGCTGGCAGGCCGGCCCTGCTCTGGCGCCACTGGTGCATGAAATAGTCCACCAGGCCGTTCTTGGCCGGGCGATACATCGCGTGAAACGGCGGCCCGGCCATGCGCAGGTAACGCGCGCCGAGCTCCATGGTTGTGAAGTGGCCGGTGAGCAGCAGGATGCCGCTGCCGTCGCTCATGGCCTGGCGCAGGTTCTCGAGGCCGACGACCTCGCCGTGCGGGCGCAGCCTTTCATCAGAGGCCCACCAGGCCAGACAGGCTTCGAACAGGCCGGCGCCGATCGCGCGGAAATGCGCATCGACTGCCTGCTCGAGCGCGGCGTCGTCGAGCTGCGGAAAGCAGGCGTGCAGGTTGGTGCGCACGATGTGGCGGCGCTTCTTCCAGGCCCTGCCGACGACGCCGCCGATGGCCTCGCCCAACGCCACCAGCGCAGCGACCGGCAGCAGGGCCATCACGCGCAATACGCCGATGCCCAGCCACATCGGCCAGTATCTCGGCGCGAGGAAGGCCGCGCGGAACGGAGGAGCTTTCATGCAGGCGGCATTGTAGGCTCTGGGGCCATGCGCTTCCTCTATTCCGCGCTTCTTTACCTCGTGACGCCGCTGC
>JAYUGN010000234.1:0-4265 GCA_043767605.1 Gammaproteobacteria bacterium | reverse complement strand
GCCAGGCCGCCTTGTAGGGCTGGTTGATCACGCGCACCTTGGTGCCTTCCGGCACGATCTTGAACAACCATTCCATGTCCTCCGGATACAGCCGCAGGCAGCCGTGCGTCACCGACATGCCGATGCCGTTCTGCTTGCGGGTGCCGTGGATGAAATATCCGCCCGGAATGCCGAGCTTCATCGCCAGCGGACCGAGCGGATTGTCCGGGCCCGGTGGCACGATCGACGGCAGCTTGTGGCCATCCTTCTTGTGCTCGCGCCGGATCGTCAGCGGCGGGTACCAGGCCGGGTTTTTCAGTTTCTGGCGGACATAGGTCTCGACGTTTGGCGTCGGCCAGTCGCCGCGGCCCGCGCTGATCGCGTAGGTCTCCACCCGCGGCCCCGGATGCTTCCTGTCCGGCTTCGGGTAGTAGTACAGCCGGAACTCCGCGATGTTGACCACGATGCCCACGCGCGGCGCCCGGGGCAGGATGTGCTGCTGCGGCAACATCAGCGGCGTGCCCTCGCCCGGCAGCCAGCGGTCCACGCTCGGGTTCGCCATCGCCAGCGACTCGTAGCCCAGCCGGTAGTTGCGCGCGATGTCCACCAGCGTGTCTTCCTCGCCAGTCGTCGTGTACTCGAGCTGGCCGACGATGCTTTCCTTCGGCGGCGGCAGCGGATAGGTGTCGGCCCGCGCCAGCGAGGCCGCGAACGGCGCCGACACGAGCAGGCCCAGGACCGGCAACACGCGCATCGGAGGAATCCGGCTCAGCGCATCGCGGCGGTGACAGCCGCCAGCAGCGCGCCGCCGCGCAGCTCGCGGCGCACCGACTCGATGAAGCCGTTCAGCAGCGTGTCGCGTTCGACGAAGGGCACGCTCTTGCGCACCTGCGCATACGCCGCCGCCGTGCCGCGGCCGAGCGCCGCTTCCGGCCCGAGCGCCTCGCGCCGGAAATCCACGCCCTGCGCGGCACACATGAGCTCGATGGCCAGGATGGCCTCGACGTTCTCGAGGATCTGCCGCAATTTCAGGCCCGCGGTCACGCCCATGCTCACGTGGTCCTCGACGTTGGCCGAAGTCGGGATGGTATCCACGCTGGCCGGGTGCGCCAGCACCTTGTTCTCGGTGGCGAGCGCGGCCGCGGTGTACTGCACGATCATGAAGCCGGAATTCAGCCCGCCTTCGCGGGTCAGGAACGGCGGCAGCACGTGCGTGTTGGAGGCCTCGTCGGTCAGGCGCATCGTGCGCCGCTCGGAAATGTTGCCGAGCTCCGCCGCCGCCAGGCCGAGATAATCCATCGCGATGGCCAGCGGTTCGCCGTGGAAGTTGCCGCCCGAGATCACCTCGACCGCGCCGGTCTTGTCGTCCACGAACAGCAGCGGGTTGTCGGTGACCGAGTTCAGCTCGATCTCGAACACCCAGCGCGAATAGGCGATGGCATCGCGCACCGCGCCGTGCACCTGGGGAATGCAGCGCAGCGTGTAGGCGTCCTGAACGTTGTCGCTGCCCTCGCCGCGCGCGTAGCCGCTGCCGGCGAGCAGCGCGCGCAGGTAGGCTGCGCACTCGATCTGGCGCGGGAACGGCCGCAGCGCGTGCAGGCGCGCATCGAAGGCCGCGCGCGTGCCGTGCAGCGCCTCGAGCGACAGCGCGCCCGCGACATCCGCGGCCTGCGCCAGCGATTCGGCGCGCGTGGTCTCGATCACGCCGAGCGCACACATCACGGAGGTGCCGTTGGTCAGCGCGAGGCCTTCCTTGGCCGCGAGCGTCAGTGGCTTTAGGCCGGTTGCGGCGTACGCCTCGCGCGCCGGCATCGTGCGGCCGCCGAATTCCACCTCGCCCTCGCCGATCAGCGGCAACGCCATGTGCGCGAGCGGCGCGAGGTCGCCGCTGGCGCCGAGCGAGCCTTTCTCCGGGATGACCGGATGGATGCCGCGGTTCAGCAGCTCGAGCAGCGCATCGAGCGTCTCGGGCCGCACGCCGGAATTGCCGCGCGCCAGCGTATTGGCGCGGATCAGGATGATCGCGCGCGTGGTCGCCGTGTCGAAAGGCCTGCCGACGCCGACCGCGTGGCTGACCAGGATGTTGCGCTGGAGCAGCTCGACCTGGTCGGGCGGGATCACCCGATCCTTGAACGCGCCGAAGCCGGTGGTGATGCCGTAGGCGATGCGGCCTTCCTTCAGAAGCCGCTGCACACCGTCGGCGGCGCGCTGCACCGCTTTGCGCGCATCGCCGCTGAGCGCCACGCGCGGCGCGCCGGGTGCGCCGCGGGACACCGCCAGCACCTGCTCGAAGCCGAGGCTGGCGCCGTCCAGCAGGATCGCATCGCTCACAGCACAGAGACTCCTTTCTTGATCACGTCGATCACCGGGTTGCCGCCGAAACAGTACGCGAGCTGGCGGTAGTCGGGAATATCCAGCACCAGCAGGTCGGCCTGCTTGCCGGCTTCCAGCGAGCCGAGCCGCGCGCCCATGCCGATGGCGTGCGCGGCGTTGACGGTCGAGGCGATCAGCGCCTCAGCCGGCGACAGTTTCTGGTAACGGCAGGCGATCGCCATCGCCAGCGGCATCGAAGGGCACGGCGAGGAGCCGGGATTGATGTCGGTGGTCAGCGCGATCGCCGCGCCAGCGTCGATCATCGCGCGCGCGTTGGCAAAGCGCGTCGCGCCGAGGTTGAAGTTCACGGTGGGAATGACCACGCCGATCGCACTCGAGGCCGCGAGCAGGCGCCAACCGTCGGCGCCGGTTTCATCGAGGTGGTCCACCGAGGTCGCGCCCAGTTCCAGCGCCATGACCAGGCCGCCGAGCTCGCTGAACTCGTCCACGTGCGCCTTCAGCGGCAGGCCGAGCGAGCGCGCCGCTTCCAGCACGCGGCGCGACTGCGCGAGGCTGAAGGCGTGCTGCTCGCAGAACACGTCCACGAACATCGGCCGGCCGCTGGCGGCGAACGCCGAACCGCGCTGCCAGTCCGCCGCGACCGGCAACCACTCCTCCACGATCAGGTCCACGTAGGCATCGGCGCGACCGGCGAATTCCGGCGGCACGGCGTGCGCCGGCATGAAGGTGGGCACCAATTCCATCGGGCCCTGCCGGTCGAGCCGGTCGATGGCGCGCAGCATCTTCAGCTCGGTGGTGGCGTCGAGACCGTAGCCGGTTTTCGCCTCCGCGGTGGTGGTGCCGAAGCGCAGCATCTCGTCGAGGCGGCGCTGGGCCTGCTCGATGAGTGTCGGCACGGCGGCGGCGCGCGTCGCGCGCACCGTGGCGAGGATGCCCCCGCCCGCGGCGGCGATCTGCTGGTAGGGCTCGCCCCGGATGCGCCGCTCGAACTCGTCCACGCGGTCGCCCGCGTACACCACGTGCGTGTGCGGGTCCACGAAGCCGGGGCAGACCACGCAGCCCGAGGCGTCGTATTCCTCCTTGGCCTTCCAGGTTTCGCAAATATCGTCGGAGCCGCCGACCGCGACGATGCGCCCGCCGGTGATCGCCACGGCGCCGTCGGGCACGACCGTGAGATCGCCCATCGCTGCGCCGCGGCGCGCGCCACCCGGCGACGCGCAGGTGACCAGCTGGGCGGCGCTGTGGATGATCAGGTCGACCGGTGTCATGGATCCATCACTTGCGGCATCGGGATCTTGATGCGGGACTTCCTCGCAAACGCAATCGCCTCGCCGTAACCGGCATCGGCGTGCCGCACGACGCCCATGCCGGGATCGGTGGTGAGCACGCGCTCGAGCCGCCGCGCGGCCTCCGGCGTGCCATCGGCGACGATCACCTGGCCCGCGTGCGTCGAGTAGCCGATGCCGACGCCGCCGCCGTTGTGGATGCTGACCCAGGTCGCGCCGCCGACCGCGTTGATCATCGCGTTCAGCAGCGGCCAGTCGGCGATCGCGTCCGAGCCGTCCTTCATCGCCTCGGTCTCGCGGTTGGGGCTCGCCACCGAGCCGCTGTCCAGGTGATCGCGGCCGATCACGATCGGCGCCGAGAGCTCGCCGCTCGCCACCATCTGGTTGAATTTCAGGCCCGCCAGATGCCGCTCGCCATAGCCGAGCCAGCAGATGCGCGCCGGCAAACCCTGGAACGCGACCTGCTCGCGCGCCATCTTCAGCCACCGATGCAGGTGCGCTTTCCCGGGAAAGAGCTCCATCACCGCGCGATCCGTCTTGTAGATGTCCTCGGGATCGCCCGACAGTGCGACCCAGCGGAACGGGCCGATGCCGCGGCAGAACAAGGGACGGACATAGGCCGGGACGAAGCCGGGGAAGTCGAAGGCGTGGGTGACACCCTCGTCG
>JAYUGN010000233.1:0-28347 GCA_043767605.1 Gammaproteobacteria bacterium | reverse complement strand
CTCTCCGGATTTCGCCCTGCCGCTGCGCGCCACGGACTTCGACGCCGGCATCGCCGGCCTTTTGCACCGGGCCGTGGCGGGCGAAACCCGACGCAATCTGCTCGGCGAGTTGTGCGAGCAGCTCGCGCGCCTGCTGCGCGTGCGCCTGGTGCTGCTGGCGCAGCGGCTCGACTCGGGCTCGATGAACGTCGAGGCCACGTCTTCGGAAAACTCCCTGTGGCTGGAGTTGCAGCGCATCCCGGAGCACTGGGACAGCGGCCTCAGCAGCCACGGCCCGGCCGGCGAGGCGCTGCGCCAGCAAGCCGCGATTCACATGCACCTCGACGACGAAGGCTTCGCCTTGTGGCGCGCCGGCGCCGGCGCCGAGCACGTGCGCGAGATCCTGGCCCTGCCGGTAACGGCGGACGACGGCCCCTACGTTCTCGAGCTGTACTTCAACGGCGAGATTGCCCGTGGCGCCAGCAACGGCACGCTGTCGGTCGCACAGCTGTCGCATCGGATCGAGACTTTCCTCGCGGATCTGCGCGCGATCGAGCAACAGCAACTCGTCGCGCGCGCGCTGAGTGGGGCCGGCAATGCTGCGTTCATCACCGATCTCGAAGGCACCATCGTCTGGAGCAACGGCGCGTTTTCCGCCCTCAGCGGCTATGCGGCCGATGAAGTGCGCGGCCGCAATCCCAGTCTGCTGCGCTCCGGCGAGCAGGGTGTGCGCTACTACCGCAAGCTGTGGGGCGCGATCCGCGCCGGCGAAATCTGGAGCGGGGAAACCGTGGACCGCGGCAAGGACGGCCAGACCTACACGATCCATCAGACGGTGAGCCCCGTTTCCCATGACGGGCGCATCACGCATTACGTGTCGATCCACCAGGACATCGGACCCCAGAAGAAGGCGCGGGTCCAGCTCGAGCGCGCGAGTCGCCTGCATCCGGAGACCGGCCTTCTGACGGCAGCCGCATTCGAGGATGAGGTCCACAAGGTGCTTGCCGAGGGCAAGAGCGCGGTTCTCGTGCTCGTGTCGCTGCGCGGCCTGCAGCGCGCCGACCCCGCGCTCGGCGAGGACCTGAACAGCCTGGCGATCGTGGCGATGGGCAAGCGCGTGCACGAAACCGTTCCGCCACCGGATCTCGCGGGCTGCGCCGCGACTTTCGAATACATGCTCCTGCTGCGCGGCGACGTCAGCGAGCCCGGCATCCGCGGCCGCCTCTCGACCCTGAGCGCGAAGCTGGCCGAACCCCTGCCCTATATCGGCGAGATCCCGGACCTGGATGTGCATTTCGGCATGGCGGTTTTTCCAACCGCCGGCGCCACGCTCAAGGACCTGCGGCTCAAGGCCGACCGCTTGCTCGCCAACGAACCGTACCGGCGCGCGCAGCGCGACACGCACTGAACCCCGACGGTTGCCGTCAGCCCACTGCGATCCTCAGTTCCAGCGGCATCGCGACCGGCTGCGCAACCGCCCTTAGCGCGCGATCGTCAACCACGCGCACCGTCTTGCTGTCGCTGCGGATGCGGCCCTGGCTCTCGAAGCGCGTCAGCACGCGGCACACCGTCTCGGTGGCCAAGCGCAGGTAATTGCCGATATCGCGACGCGTCATCGGCAGTTTCACAGCCGACTCCGAGCCCAGGCGCTGCTGCATGGTCAGCAGGAACGCCGCGAGGCGCTGCTCCGCCGTGTAGTCGCCGGCGAGAGTGAGGGCCTGCGCCAGCTCGCGGCTGGTCCGGTCGAGCAGACGCTGCATCAGCGCCGGGCTCTCCGCCATCAGGCGCCGGACTTGCGACACGGGCATCCGGCAGGCCTGCGAAGGTGTCACGGCGACGACGGTCGCCGGGTAGTTCGTCATGCCCAGCGCGTCCAGGCCGATGAAGTCGCCCGGCAGGTAGAAACCGCGCACGCGTTCGGTGCCGTCCTCATCGACGGTGAAACCCTTGAGGCAGCCGGCGCGGACGATGTAGATCGCATTGGCCACTGCGCCAGCTTCGAACAGCGTCTTGCCGGCAGTCGCCAGCGACAGCTGGCCCTCGACGCTCGCGCTCCAGCGCTCGATTTCCTCGCGCGCCGCGCCGCGGATCAGGCAGGCGCCCGAAACCGGGCACAGGACGCAGCGGGTTTTGCAGACTTGCGGAGCGGCGTCGAAGGGCATGGCTGGAACCTCCTGGAAACTGGAGCCCAGCTTCCGCGTTCCACCCGTTCGCGCAAATCCGGAATTGCCGCAGTCCGATTGCGGGAACTACGTATGCGGCTCGTCCTTGAGGCTGATCAGCATCCGCACCAGCTGCGCCACCGAGCGCACGCCCATCTTCTGCAGGATGCGGGCGCGGTGCAGCTCGACTGTCCGGGCGCTGATGTCCAGCTCCGCCGCGACGACCTTGTTGGCCTGCCCGTCGGCGATGCGCCGGGCGATCTCGCGCTCGCGCGGCGTCAGCTCGGCCCAGCGCCGCTCAATCTCCGCGCGCCGGTTGAGCACCTCCCGCTCGCTCGCATCTTCTTCCAAAGCCTTCTGCACGCGGCGGATCAGTTCGTCGTCGTTGAAAGGCTTCTGGATGAAGTCGATGGCGCCTGCGCGCATCGCCTCGACCGCCATCGGCACGTCGCCGTGCCCGGTGATGAAGATGACCGGCAACGTGACGTGGCGGCGCACCAGCTCCTGCTGCACTTCCAGCCCGCTCAGCTTCGGCATCCGCACGTCGAGCAGCAGGCATCCCGGCTGCTCCGGCCGGTATTCCTCCAGGAAGCGCCGCGCATCGGTGTAGCGCCGCGTGGTCAGGCCGACACTGCGCAGCAGCATGGCGATGCTGTCGCCGACGGCTTCCTCGTCGTCGACGATGAACACGGTCGGCTTTTCCCAGGTCACGGCGTCGCCGTCACGGGCAGGCGCACGCGGAATTCGGCTCCGCCACCGGTCGCGACCTCGGCGGTCAGCTGCCCGCCGTGCGCAGTGATGATCGACTTGCAGATCGACAGGCCGAGGCCGATGCCCTGCGCCTTGGTCGTGAAGAACGGCTCGAACAGGCGCTCGGCCACGGCCGCTGGAATGCCGGGCCCGCTGTCCCGCACGCGCATCTCCACCCAGCTGTCGACGACCGAGGTGCTGACTTCGATCAGCTCGCCGGTCGCGCGCTCGCTCATGGCATCGACCGCGTTGCGCACCAGGTTCAGCACCACCTGCTGGATCTGGACCGCGTCGCCCATGACCGCGGGCAACGGCTCGGTCAGCTGCAGCACGAACCGGTAATTGCCCTGCCGGATTTCGAAATCGACCAGTGTGGCGACGTCGCGGATCAGGCGGTTGCAGTCGAGCGGCTCGCGGATCTCGTCGCGCTTGCGCACCAGCGCGCGCAGCCCGCGGATGACCTGCCCCGCGCGCTGGGCCTGGGCGCTGATCTTCTCCAGCGTGGCGACGAGCTCCTCGCCGCCGAGGACCCCAGCCTGCGCCATGCGCCGGCAGGCGCTGGCATAGTTCGAGATCGCGGTCAGTGGCTGGTTCACCTCGTGGGCGATGCCACTGACCATCTCGCCCAGCGTGCCGATCCGGCCCACGTGCGTCAGGCGGCCGCGGAGGGCCTCGGTCTCGCGCTGCTGAGTCTTGCGCTCGGTGAGGTCGCGGATGATGCCGACGAAGCCGTGACCCGAAGAGCGGTCTCGGTCGCGGCGGCTCTGCATGCTGTCGGCGCGGAATTCGCCCACCGACAGGTCGATCGGGAACACGGTCCCATCCTTGCGGCGCGCCGCCACTTCGCGGCCGATGCCAATGATGCGACGCTGGCCGGTGCGCGCGTAGCGCTCCAGGTAGCCGTCGTGCTGGCCGTGGTACGGCTCCGGCATCAGCATCGACACGTTGCGACCGCTGACTTCCTCCTCCTGGTAACCGAACATGCGTTCGGCGGCGAGGTTGAAGCGCGTGATCCGTCCGCGCGTGTCGATCAGGATGATGGCGTCGACGGCCGCGTCGAGCAGGGCGTTGAGCCGGCTCTCGGCGATGGACGGCTTGGCAACTGTGGCGGGGGCGGTCATCCGCTCCAGTCTAACCGCGGGGCGATCGTTCAGCCGGTGTTAGCGAACGGATCGACAAAACGTGAGTTTGGACAGAACGAGTAACGCGACGTGCTCGCTGCGAGCGACCGGAGCGCTCGATCGCACAACGCCTGGCACGCGCAATCGTGGCACCGCGCGATCTGCGCCTTGACCTCCGCTATGGGAGTTTCGCGAAGATAAAGGCCAACGTCCACGTGGCGCCGCTTCAGCAGCTGGCTCATGCGCGTCCGGTTGAGGCGCAAACGCTGATAGGCACGCGCGAGCCACGTGTTCTCGTCGGTGTCCTGCAAAATCATGAACGCCAATGCCAAGAAGCAGGCAAATGTCACTGCGCTCAGAGTCCAGATGTACCCAGAAATCGTGATCCCGCCCGTATATATCGAAAAATTCATGGCGCCACTCCTGCCGGAACAATGGGTCCTGACGGTTTGATTGTCGGTGGCTCAGCCACAGCCCGCGTTGATCTGGATCAAGTCGGAAGCTACGGATATCGCTCCGTGTCCATTGGGCCCAGGCGAAATTCCTTGACCTGGGTCAAGGACGTCTGACGGCGGTTAATCTACGTTGAGCTCTCTCTTCCGCAACGGGACCAAGATTGAGGTGCTCATGCCGAACCCGCTGAAAACGCTACGGGCCGATCACACAAACTTCAAGGGGCTGTTAGGGCTGCTCGACGCCGAAATAGCGCGGTTCCAGAAAGGCAAGGAGCCCGACTACCCACTGATGCGCGATGCGCTGCACTACATGACCCAGTATCCGGACCGGGTGCATCACCCGGCCGAGGATGTCATCTTCGAGCACCTGCTGAAGCTCGATTCGTCGCTGAAGCCTGCCATCACCGAAATGTTCGTGGAGCACGAGCGACTTGTGGCCGGTGGCACGGAACTGCTGCGGCTGCTGGAAGAGGTGCTAGGCGACGCGGTGATGTCGCGTGACGTGGTCACCGCTGCAGCGCGCAAGTACCTTGACGCCATGCGCGCGCACATCGACCGGGAAGAGCGCACCTTGTTCCCGCTGGCGGAGAAGCGGCTAACGGCTGCTGACTGGGCAGCCATCGAGGCTGAGAGCCGCAAGTTGCCGGACCCGCTGTTCGGCGCTGTGACGGACCCGCGGTATCGGGCCATCTTGGAGCGACTGCCGAAATCAGCTGCGCGTTAGCGGCGGGGTGAGCACCCGGTTAGCGTTGAGTCCCGCTGCCGGACTACCTGCAGACGGCCGCGCTGGACTGATCCGGCCGATGAATTGACCAGGATCAATGCGCCGCCCGCGCGCCCGGCGACCATGGAGCCCATGATCAAACCCCCTCGCAGCGGCGGCTACAACCATCCGCACTGGGACCACGGCGCCCCGGTTGCTCCGGATGGCCGGAGCGGCGGCGCTCACCGCGCGCCTGCGCCGATGAATGCGCCAGAGCCGGCGTTCGACGCCGCACTGATCCGGCGCTACGACCGGCCGGGTCCGCGCTACACGTCCTATCCGTCGGCGCTGCAGTTCGACGCCGCGTTCGGCGAAGCGCAGTACCGCGAGGCAGCCCTGCGCAGCACGCGGGCGCGCCCCGCCGCGCCGCTGTCGGTGTACGTGCACGTGCCGTTCTGCGCGAACCCGTGCTTCTACTGCGGCTGCAACCGCATCATCACGCGCCAGCGCGCGCCGGCGCAGAGGTACACGCGCGCGCTTGAGCGTGAGATCGAGCTGCAGGGCAGGCTGTTCGGCGGCGCGCGCGCCGTCGAGCAACTGCATTTCGGGGGCGGCACGCCGACCTTCCTCGAGTCCGGGCAGCTCGCCGCGGTGCTCGCCGCGATCGACCGTCATTTCGGCCTCGCGCGCGGCGAGCAGCGCGAATTCTCCATCGAAGTCGATCCCCGTACGGTGTCCGCTGAACGCCTGCGGCACCTGACCGGACTCGGCTTCAATCGCATCAGCCTGGGCGTGCAGGACTTCGATCCGCAGGTGCAGCAGGCCGTCAACCGCGTGCAATCCCCGGACGAGACCCTGGGCCTGATCGCGGAGGCGCGCCGCGCCGGCTTCGGCTCGGTGTCGGTCGATCTGATCTACGGCCTGCCGCGGCAGACGCAGGCCTCGTGGGCGCACACGCTGGATCGGGTGCTGACCGCGCGGCCCGACCGCATCGCCACCTACAGCTATGCGCACCTGCCGCAGCGTTTCAAGGCGCAGCGGCACATCGACGCCGCGCAGCTGCCGTCGCCCCAGGAAAAACTGGCCCTGCTGGCGCAGACCATCCGCCGCTTCACCGCCGCGGGCTACGTCTACATCGGCATGGATCACTTCGCGCTGCCCGGAGACGCGCTCGCGCTGGCGCGGCGCGCCGGCACCCTGCACCGGAATTTCCAGGGCTACTCGACCCGCGGCGGACTCGAGCTGGTCGGCCTGGGCGTGACCTCGATCGGCTCGCTCGACGACACCTACAGTCAGAACGCGCGCCAACTGGACCGCTATTACGCCCTGCTCGACGAAGAGCGCCTGCCGCTCGAAAGAGGCCTGCGCCTCACCGCAGAGGACCGCCTGCGCCGCGACGTGATCATGGCGCTGATGTGCCGCAACGGCTTTCGCTTTGCGGAGATCGACGCGCGCCACGGTGTCGGCAGCCGCGCGCACTTCGCGGACGAGCTCGTCCGCCTGCGCGCGCTTGAGGCCGACGGCTTGGTCGAGCAGGACGCGGCCGGGGTCCGGGTCCTGCCGGCGGGCCGGCTGCTGCTGCGCGCGATCGCGATGGTGTTCGACCCGTACACAGCCGCAGCAAACGCCGAAGCGCCACGCCGGCATTCGGCCGTGATCTGAGACGAACCGGGTGCGCATTGACCTGGATCAATGCCCGGCGCCACTCCATCGCGGTCAAATGGTCAATCGACCGGAATTCCGGTTCTTGCGGAGATTCCTGATGGCAGTAGACCCGGGCGAGATCCTGCCTTGGCGCTTTTTCATGTCAATGGACGGAGAGCCTGGATGAGCACGGGACCGGTGGCCAGGCCTCTGGATCGCAAAAACCTTCGCCAGCGGCTGCGTCCCGTCTCCAGCACCAGCACCGCCCGCGCTCTCGCGCTGGTGGCGCTCGATGCGACGCTGTTCGTCGCGGCGATCGCGGGAACGGTCCTGGCCGGCAGCGTGGCGCTCAAGCTGCTGCTCGCGGTCGTCGCCGGCTTTCTGATCGGGCGGCTGTTCATCCTCGGCCACGACGCCTGTCACCAGAGCTTCACGCCGCACAAGACGCTGAACCGCTGGCTCGGACGCATCGTGTTCCTGCCCTCGCTCACGCCATACAGCCTGTGGGAAGCAGGGCACAACGTGATGCACCACGGCTACACCAATCTCAAGGGTGCCGACTTCGTCTGGACGCCGCACACAATCGAGGAATATCGCGCGCTGACCCCGGGCCGCCGCTTCCTCTACCGCGTCTACCGGAGCGGCTGGGCGCCGTGGCTCTACTATCTCGTCGAGATGTGGTGGCTGCGCATGTATTTCCCGAGCCGGCGCCAGGTCGGCGCCCGGCGCCGGGTCTTCATGCTGGACGGCGCGCTGGTATCGGTGTTCGCGCTCGCCTGGATCGGGGCGCTGGCGCTCGTGGCCGAAGCGACGCGGCAGTCGATCGCGCTGCTGCTGACCGCGGGCTTCGCGGTTCCCTTCCTGTTCTGGAACGGCATGATCGGCTTCGTCGTCTACCTGCACCACACGCACGAGCAGGTGGGCTGGCATGCGGCCAAGGCCGAATGGATGCGCAGCCAGCCGTTCGTGCACGGGACGGTGCACCTCTCCTTCCGGCCGCTGCTCGGCCTCGACATGGGCGCGCTGCTGCACCACATCATGGAGCACACCGCTCACCACGTGGACATGGGCATCCCGCTGTATCGCCTGAAGCGCGCGCAGGCGCTGCTCGAGACATTGCTGCCGGGCGAGATCGTGCGCCAGACCTTCTCGTGGCGCTGGTACTTCGACACCGCGCGCCGCTGCAAGCTGTACGACTTTCGCTTGCGCTGCTGGGCCGACTACGCGGGCGTGCCGACCAGCACCCCGGCCGCGGCCGCCAGTTGATGCAAGCCCCGCAGGATGTGGCCATCGTCGGCGCGGGCCCGGCGGCTTGTCACTGGCCTGCGCGCTGACCGATGCGGGTTTCACGGACGATCGCGCCCCGGCACGCCTCGCGCGCGCGGCGGTGCTCGGCATCGCCGCGCGCCTGCCGCCGCTGAAGGCCGCCATCACGCGCCGCCTGACCGCAGCACACCGATGAATCCCGCCGGCGTCATCAACGGCCGCGCCGCGAGCGGTGCGGCCATCCGCCCGCAGTACCGCTGGGCCTGGGACAAGTACCTCCACGCCTGCGCCAACCACTGGATGCCGCAGGAAATCAGCATGGCCGCCGACATCGCGCTGTGGCACGAGCCGAACGGCCTCACCGACGACGAGCGCACGATCGTCAAGCGCAACCTCGGCTTCTTCTCGACCGCCGACTCGCTGGCCGCGAACAACATCGTGCTCGGCACCTTCCGCCACATCACCAGCCCCGAGTGCCGGCGCTATCTGCTGCGCCAGGCCTTCGAGGAGGCAATCCACACGCACGCCTACCAGTACATCGTCGAGAGCCTCGGCCTGGACGAGGGCGAGATCTTCAACATGTACCACGAGGTGTCGAGCATCCACGCCAAGGCGGCGTTCCTGCTGCCGTTCATCGAGACGCTCACCAATCCCGCGTTCCACACCGGCACGCACAAGGACGACCAGGCGCTGCTGCGCTCGCTGATCGCGTTCGCCTGCATCATGGAGGGCCTGTTCTTCTACGTCGGCTTCGTGCAGATCCTCGCGCTCGGGCGTCGCAACAAGATGGTCGGCGCGGCCGAGCAGTACCAGTACATCCTGCGCGACGAGTCGATGCACCTGAACTTCGGCATCGACCTCATCAACCAGATCAAGCTCGAGAATCCGCAACTGTGGACGCCGGCGTTCCGCGAGGAGATCCGCTTCCTGATCGGCCGCGCGGTCGAGCTTGAGTATCGCTACGCCGTCGACACCATGCCGCGCGGCGTGCTCGGCCTCAACGCCGCGATGTTCGGCGAGTACCTGCGCTTCATCGCCAACCGCCGCTGCGAGCAGATCGGCCTCACGCCGCTGTTTCCGGGTGCCGGCAATCCGTTCCCGTGGATGAGCGAGCTGACCGACCTCAGAAAGGAAAAGAACTTCTTCGAAACACGCGTCACCGAGTACCAGGCTGGCGGCGCACTCCACTGGAATTAGAACCTGCCCCATCCCTGCCACCGGAGTGTCCGAGCCATGCGCCTTCCCCACCCTTCCCGCCGCCAGTTCCTGACCGGCCTGCTGGCCACTGCCGCTGCCGGCCTGCTGCCGTCGTCCGTGCTCGCCGCGGACGCGGGGCTGCCGAATCTCGCCGAGGACGATCCGGCCGCGAAATCGCTCGGCTACGTGGCGAGCGCGCCGAAGGCGGCGAAAGATCCGGCTTACAAGAAGGACAGCACCTGCGCCGGCTGCGTGCTGTACCAGGCAGCCCAGGAGAAGGGCGGCTTCGCGCCCTGCGCCGCGTTTCCCGGCAAGGCGGTGAGCAAAGCCGGCTGGTGCCGGGCCTGGGCGGCCAAGCCGGCGTGAACGCAGCCGGCGGGCAGCGCCGGTGAACGGCGGTGAGATCATCGGCCGCGTGCTGCACGCACAGGGCGTGCGCTTCCTGTTCACGCTGTGCGGCGGGCACATCTCGCCGATCCTGGTCGGCTGCAAGCGCCAGGGCATCCGCGTGGTGGACACGCGGCACGAGGCCACCGCCGTGTTCGCGGCCGACGCGGTCGCGCGGCTCACCGGAATTCCCGGTGTGGCCGCCGTCACGGCCGGGCCGGGCGTCACCAATACGCTGACGGCGGTGCAGAACGCACGCCTCGCGCAGTCACCGGTCGTGCTGCTCGGCGGCGCGACGGCCACGGTGCTGCGCCAGCGCGGCGCGCTGCAGGACATCGACCAGCTCGCGCTGATCCGCTCGAGCGTGAAGTGGGCCGCCAGCGCCAAACGCGTGCGCGATCTTGAGCCGCTGCTGCGCCAGGCCTTGCGCGCTGCCGCCGAGGGCACCCCGGGGCCGGTGTTCCTCGAATGCCCGATCGACCTGCTCTACGACGAGCCGATGGTGCGCCAGCTGTACGCCTCGAGGATCGACACCAAGCCCGGCGCAGCGCTGGTTGATCGCGCCATCGCCTCCTACCTGCGCTGGCATCTGAACCGGCAGTTCGCCGGCTTGACCGAGCCCGGCACCGCCGCTGAGTCGGCGGCGGTGCCGCAGCCCGCCGCCGGCGACGTCGTGGAATCGGCGCGGCGGCTCGGCGCGGCGCAGCGCCCGGTGATGGTGATTGGCAGCCAGGCCATGCTCGACGTGGCCGCCGTCGGCGCGCTGCGCGAGGCCGTCGAGCGCCTCGGGGTGCCGGTGTTTCTCTCCGGCATGGCGCGCGGACTGCTCGGCGCCGGCCACCGGCTGCAGTTGCGCCACAAGCGCCGCGAGGCGCTGCGCGAAGCCGACCTCGTGATTCTCGCCGGCGTGCCCTGCGACTTTCGCCTCGACTATGGCGCGCACATCCGGCGCAGCGCCTGCCTGATCGCGGCGAATCGCGATGGTCGTGACCTGAGCCTGAACCGCCGGCCGCAGGTGGCGGTGCGCGGCGACGCCAGCGCCTTCCTGCGCGCGCTCGCCGAAGCGCCTCCGGCCGCGCCGCCGGCGTGGGACGCCTGGCTGGCGCACCTGCAGGAGCGCGAACGGGCGCGCGACACGCAAATCGTCGCGGACGCCGCGGTCGCGGGCGACGGCGTCAATCCGCTGAAGCTGTGCAGCGAAATCGAGGGGCTGCTGCCGGAGGACAGCGTGGTCGTCGCCGACGGCGGCGATTTCGTCGCGACCGCGTCATACATCCTGCGGCCGCGCGGGCCGCTGCGCTGGCTGGATCCCGGCGTATTCGGCACGCTCGGCGTCGGCGCGGGATTTGTCCTCGGCGCCAAGCTGTGCAGGCCGCAGGCCGAGGTGTGGGCGCTGTTCGGGGATGGCGCGCTGGGCTACAGCCTGATGGAGTTCGACACCTTCGTGCGCCACGGCATCCCACTGGTGGCGGTGGTCGGCAACGACGCCTGCTGGACCCAGATCGCGCGCGAGCAGGTGGACGTGCTGAAGGACGACGTCGGCTGCGCGCTGCGCCCGAGCGACTACCACCTCGCCGCGGCCGGGCTCGGCGCCGCCGGTCTCGTGATCCGCTCGGCCGGCGACATCGCCGGGGTGCTGAACGAGGCGCGCCGGCTAGCGCAGGCCGGCCAGCCGGTGCTGGTCAACGCCCTGCTCGGCAGGACAGACTTCCGCAAGGGATCGATTTCGATGTAAACGGGCGCGGGATGCCGGCGCCGGCTGGCGCGTGACCACCGATCGCCAGCCGCGCTGGAAGAACGGCCCGCCGGCCCACAGCACGACGGGCGTTGCCAGCAGAAGCGGCGCGTCAGGTCGTGCAGTTCGGCATTCTCGTCCTCGTGGGCGGCCGGCACCATCGGCTCCAGCGCCATGCCGCAGAGCGGGCAGTTGCCGCGGGCAAACCCTGGGCGTGCTCGCCGCAGGTTGCGCTGGCCGCGTCGCTCGCCCCGTCACCACATCAGCCAGAGCAGCGCGTACAGGGTGTTGTTGTCCGAGGCATTGCGGCCCGCGCCATCGTAGTCGCTGCGGGTGCCGTTGAACTTGTTGTAGGCGATGTATTGCAGCAGCACCTGCACGTTCTGCCAGGGCAAGTACACGCCCTGCAGGATTTCGCCGCGGCTGTCCGGCGAGCCGGTGAGCGACGATGGGTTCAGCGCCAGGTCCTCGCTGCCCGTGGCCTGGAAGTAGCCGAGCGAGGCCGCGTACTGCTGGCCGAAGTGGTAGCTGGCGTTGGCCCGCGCGGTGCTGAGCGTGTCGGAGGCGTTGGACGCATCGCCGGCGGCGAAGCTTGCGTCGAGGGTTTTTTTCTCGCGGATATAGGTGCCGCGCAGCGTGAGCATGTCGGTGCCGATCAGGTGCTCGTACTGCGCATCGAGCGCATAGTCGTTGTACTTGTCCTTGGGCCCGCTGATGCCGTCGGCGCCGGAGCCGGATGGCGGATTCGAATAAAGGCTCGCCATCAGGCCATAGGCGCCCACCATCAGGTAGTCGGAACCGAACGACTGCTGCCAGGCCAGGCGCCAGTAGGGCGCGATGCCGGAGATCGTGTTGGTCGAGCCGGGTGACGGCGCAGTTTCGCCCTGGTGCGCCGAACGATATCCGGTGATTTCGGCATACAGGTGGTTGGCGAACATGGCGTAGGCGCCGACACCGCCGACGTCACCGGCGAGCCCGCCGTCCACCAGCGTCGCGGCGGCCGGCGTGTTGGCCGAGCCCGAGCCGGCGAAGGGGAAGCCCCAGGTGGGCGTGGTGTTCCACAAATCCTGCACGCTGGGGTTGTTGTTGAGCGTCAGGCCCCAGACCGTGCTGCCCGCGCCCTTGGCATAGCGCACGTCGGTCATGTCCCACTCGAAAGCGCCGGCGTCCTGGGCGTAGGTCATCTGCACGAACGCGCCGAGGTGCTCGGAGATCGCGCCCGCAAAGAACAGGCTGGCCTCCTGCGGAAACGCCACGTTGTCGTTCTGCACCGCCGGATCCGACTTCTGCATGTGCGTGGCCGACAGTTGCACCATCGCCGACAGGGGCGGGATCTCCCCGATCTTGAGCCCGGCGGTGCCGCCGCCCGGTTCCGTCTGGATCTGTTTTCCCGCCGACAAGGTGTAGCCATTGAGCTTGAACACACGGCCGAACTGGGTGAGTTCGGGATAACTGGTGTGGCAGGCCGCGCAGGGCATGCCGGTCTGCCGCGAGAAGCTCGGAACCGCCTGCGCGGCGCCGCTCAGCGCCAGCAGCAGCGCGATACCGGCGGATTGCTTCAACATCAGCGATGCGTTCATGGTCACAGCTCCGGGTGGAACTGACGTCATTGGACGCCGGTGCCGTCCAGCGCGCATTGACTTGGATCAACGCCGGGGATTGATGGTGCAGCGCCTTGAGCGGATCGTGCGCAAGCCCGGTCAGCACCGCTTCTTCAGCGCGCGGTCAGGCGCGACAGCGCGGCCTGGAACTCTGGATCCGGGTGCATCAGCGACGAGGTTGCCCGCACCGGGCGGCCCTCGGTGTCGCGATCCGGATCGAGGCTCACCAGCAGCACGCGCAGCCTGGCGCGCTGCGCTTCGGGCAAATCGTTTTCGAGCCGCTGCGAACCC
The DNA here is from genome assembly GCA_043767605.1 of Gammaproteobacteria bacterium. Classification (GTDB taxonomy): domain Bacteria; phylum Pseudomonadota; class Gammaproteobacteria; order Nevskiales; family Nevskiaceae; genus JACPFV01. The sequence continues at coordinate 15,056 of JAYUGN010000233.1, read as the reverse complement.
GCTGACGTTGACCACCGGCTGTTGCGGATCGGCCGTGCCGAGCGCATCCGGCCCTGTCCAGTGGCGCAGGTAACCGACATCGGCGTAGAGCGCCAGCAGGAAGCCCTGGGCCGTCGCCTCCTTGCTCTTCGGCGACTCCGGCAGCACGGTGCGGAAGCTTGCGCCGCGCACCAGCCGGAATTCATCCGCGGCCGGCATTGATACAGATCAATCGCATTCGTGCCGATGGTAGGGAGCGGCGCCAGCGATTCATTGATCGAACTTCGGATGCAGCCGGTTGGGGCACACCTCTTAGCGGTTAAACTGCTTCCACAACCCAGCGCGCAACGAGGGGTGCCGTGCCGAAATCCGAGCGGACCTGGCTGATCGCGATATTCGCCGTGGGTGGCGGCTTCGCGTTCGCCGCCATGGGAAATGAGGCGGCGCGCTTCCTGACGGGCGCGGCCCTCGTGTATCTCCTCGCTTGGCGGTTCTCCGCCAGCTCCCGCATCAAGGATCTTTCGCAACGGCTGTCGCAGCTGGAAAAATCGGCTTCCGAGGCGCCGTCACCCGGAACCGCGCCAGCTACCGCGACGCCGGCTCCTGCCGCTGCCACTCCGGTCTCCAGGCCGGCATCCGCACCGCCCCCGATGGAAATTCCGGCGCGCGCACCACTACCCGGGTCGCACGCGCCTTCGGTCTCTCTTGCGCCGCCGAAAGCCAGTCCGGTCTGGGCGCCGCCACCACCGGGACTCGTCGACAAGGGGTTCTCGGCGGCGCTGGCATGGCTCACGCGCGGCAATCCCGTGGCCAAGGCGGGCATCGTCGTGCTGTTCCTCGGCGCTGCGTTCCTCGCGAAATACGCCATAGATCATTCGATCGTGCCCATCGAGATCCGGCTGGCCGCCATCGCCGCGGGCGCCGTGGGACTGCTCGTCGCCGGCTGGTACCTGCGCGGCGGCCGCGCGCTGTATGCGCAGATCCTGCAGGGCGGCGGCATCGCGGGTTTCTACCTGACCGTGTTCGCGGCCACGCGCCTCTATCACCTGCTGCCGCCGGGACTGGCGCTGCCGATGCTGATTGCCGTGGCCGGCGCGTCCGCGCTGCTGGCGGTCGCGCAGGACGCGCTGCCGCTCGCCGTGATCGGCTTCGCGGGCGGCTTCCTCGCGCCGGTCCTGCTCTCCACCGGCGGTGGCAGCCACGTCGCGCTGTTCACCTATTACGCCGTGCTGAACCTCGGCGTCTTCGCCGTGGCGTGGTTCCGCGCGTGGCGGATCCTGAATCTGGTCGGACTGGCGTTCACCTTCTCGATCACCGGCGCGTGGCGGGCATTTACGTACGTTCCGGAAAACCTCGTCACGGCCGATTTCTTCGTGCTGCTGTTCTTCGCGATGTACGTTGCTATTTCCATCCTGTTCTCGCTGCGGCAGAAGCCGGAGTTGCGCGGCTACGTTTCCGCGTCACTGGTGTTCGGCCTGCCCGTCGTCGCGTTCGGCCTGCACGCAAGCATGATTTCCCGCATCGAGTACGGGCTCGCGTTTTCCGCGCTCGCGTTCGGCGCGCTGTACCTGACGCTCGCGTGGCGCGTCCACGCTTCGCGCCATCCCAGTCTCGGCCTCCTCACCGAGGCTTTCGCGGCCCTCGGGGTGATCTTCGCGTCCATGGCGATCCCGCTGGCGTTCGACGAGCAGACGACCGCGGCGATGTCGAGCATCGAGGGCGCCGGGCTGTTGTGGCTCGGCGTGCGCCAGGATCGGAAGCTCGCCCGCGCGTTCGGCGCGTTCCTGCAGGGCGCCGCGGGAATCACTTTCCTGACCGGCCTCGCCCACGAGGCCGCCGCGACGCCCGTGCTCAACGGTGCGTTCATCGGCGCGCTGATGCTCGCGTTGTCGGGCGCCTTCAGCGCGCGCCAGCTGAACCTCGCCGGCGCGCGGCTGGCGACATACGAAGCCGCATTCCCCGAACTGGCGCTGCTGTGGTCGCTCGGCTGGTGGCTCTACGGCGGGCATGCCGAGCTCTCGCGCTTCGCGCCCGAGGGCGCCCTGTATGGCATGCAGCTCGGCTTCGGGGCGCTGACGATCGCGATCCTTTCGGGACTGCAGCAGCGCTGGCGCTGGACGACGCCGGGCCGTGCGGCACTCGCGCTGCTGCCCGTCGTGGCGATCGCGGGCCTCCTGATTCCCGCGCGCGCGGGCCATCCCCTGCAGGACTGGGGCTTCGCGGGCTGGCCGCTGCTGTTTGGCGCCGCCGCCCTCGCGTTGCGCCGCCTCGACCGCGAACCCGATGAAGCGGCGAAGCCGCTGGTGCCGTGGCTGCACGCGGGTCTCTATTCGCTGCTGGCGCTGCTCGCCGCCTCGGAACTGTCGTGGCAGTTGCGGCAGGTCACCGCCGCCATCTGGCCCGCCCTGCCGTGGCTGTGGGTCCCGCTCGCGCTGCTGTGGCTCGCGGGGCGCGAACATAATGGCGCGTGGCCGTTCGCTGCGCATCGCCAGACCTACCGGCTGCTCGCCAGCCTGCCGCTCGCCGCCGCGGTCGTGCTGTGGACGTTGACGATGAACCTGTCCAGCGATGGCGATCCGCAGCCGCTCTCCTATTTTCCCCTGCTGAATCCGCTCGACATCAGTTCCGCCGCCGCGCTCGCGATGCTCGCCCTGCGGGCGCTGGACCTGTCGCCGGACGAGCGCGCGTCCCTGTCGCTTTCCACGCGCACGCGGGTCATCGCCCTCGGTGGATTGACGTTCCTGTGGCTCAACGCCGCGCTGCTGCGCGCCGTCCACTACTCGCTGGACACGCCGCTGGAATGGCATGCGATCCGGCATTCCTTCATCGCGCAGGCTTCGCTATCGATTTTCTGGACGCTGCTGGGCCTCTCGATCATGACCGTCGCGAACCGGCGCGGCCTGCGCCGCACGTGGATCGCCGGCGCCGCCCTGATGGGCATCGTGGTCGTGAAGCTGTTCCTGATCGACCTCGAGGGCACCGGCAGCATTGCGCGCATCGCTTCGTTCATCTCGGTGGGCCTGCTGATGCTGCTGGCGGGCTACGTGTCGCCACTGCCGCCGGAATCCCCGGAACCCGGCGAGAAGGAACCCGCATGAAGACCCGCATTGCGCTGTTCGCGCTGGCCCTCGCGACACCCGCCCTCGCCGAGGTGGCGGCGGTCGCGAGCCGCGCGGATTTCGCGCAGGGCCGCCGCATCGAACTCGCACCCGACAAGCCGGTGCAGGAATTTACGGTGCCCGACCACGTCTACCGGGACGTGCAGCGCGACGACCTTGCGGACATCCGCGTGTTCAATGCCGCCGGCGTCGCGGTGCCGCACGCGCTCTGCAGCGACAATACGTCGGCGGAACCCGTGTTCAGCCTGCAGGAACTGCGCGTATTCCCGCTGCGCAATCCGCCACCGGCCTACCGGGATTTCTCGCGCATCGACGTGCGCAGCGCGGGCGGCGCACAGGTCACGATCGTGGAAGGCCAGCCGGGTGCCGCCTTCGTGCAGGAACGGCGCCCGGGCGCCGACGCCTGGGTCGTGGACGCCCGCGTGCGGATGCCGTCCCGCGCCCTGCTGCTGGCGTGGAACACGAAGGATGGCGCGCCGGAAGCGCACGTCAGCGTGGAGAGCAGCGACGATCTCGATCACTGGCGCGTAGTCGTCGGGCAGGCCACGCTGTTCCACGCCACTTCGGGCGGCGAAAGCCTCGATCGCAGCCGCATCGACCTGCCGACGCAGTACTACCGCTTCCTGCGCCTGACGCGCGACGCCGGCCCGGAAATCCAGATCGACAAGGTGTCCGTCGAACTCGTCGCGGCAGGCGCGCCCACCCTGCCCCTCTGGGCCTCGGCAAACCCGGCCGGCGGCGATGTGACGGACGGCTTCCTGTTCGACGCGGGGCGCCGCGCGCCGTTGCAGTCCGCGCGCGCGAACCTGCCCGCCGAAAACATGGCGCTGCGGATCGCGCTCGACAGCCGCGCAAGCGCGCAGGCGCCGTGGCAGCCGCGCTGGTCCGGCGACGTGACCTCGCTGAAGGGCGTGCAGTCCGGAAGCGCCGAATTCCCCGTCACGCGGGACACGCTGTGGCGCATGCGCATCCTGCGCGGCAGCGAGAGCCTCGGTGGCGGGCGGCCGGCGCTGCAGCTCGGCTACTTCCCCGCACGGCTACGTTTTGTCGCGCAGGGCGATCCGCCCTTCGTGCTCGCGTACGGCAGCGCGCGGGCCTCGTCCGCCGAGGCGCGCGACTGCGACAACCTGCTGGGCGGCGGACAGGCCGCCGAACTGCTGGGCACCGCCAGTGTTTCTGCCGTGCCAGAGCCGGCGTTCGGCGGACCGGCGGCGCTCACGCCCCCGTCGCCGAAGCCCGAACCGCCGCCGATCCGGAAATACCTGCTGTGGGCGGTCCTGCTGCTCGGCGCTGGAGCCGTCATCGGCATGGCGCTGCGCCTGATGAAGCAGGTTCGCTCGGGAAATACGGACGGCTAAGCCTTGGCGTCGGTTCCGCGCCGCATCTTCGAGACCAGCAACCCGACCGCGACCACCAGCACGAAGCCCGCATACGCCGCGCCGTGCTCGAGCCACGGCCGCGCCGCGACGAATCCCTTCGCAACCACGTCGCCCACCATCATCTCGCCCGCGATCCAGCCGAGCAGGCCACCGCCGGCCACGACGAGCCACGGCAGTTTCTTGATCAGGGTCATGACCAGGCCGCTGCCGAGCACGACGATCGGGATGGACAGCACAAGGCCGAACACCAGCAGCGCGATGCTGCCCTGCGCCGCCGCGGCGACGGCCACCACGTTGTCGAGGCTCATCACCACGTCGGCCATCACGACCGTGCGGATCGCGGCCGAGAGCTTTGAACTGGCCTTGATGTCGTGCGAGGCGTCCTCTTCCTGCGCGATCAGCTGGATGCCGATCCACACCAGCAAGGCGCCGCCGACGATCTTCAGCCACGGCAGCGCCAGCAGCGAGACCGCGAACAGCGTGAGCACGATGCGCGCGGCGACCGCGCCGAACACGCCCCAGAACACGGCCTTCTTGCGCTGCGCCGAAGGCAGGTTGCGGCAGGCCAGCGCGATCACCACCGCGTTGTCACCCGAGAGCAGCAGGTTGACGATGATGATCTGCAGGCCGGCGGCCAGGAACTCGGGGCTCATCAGGTCGAAGCTCATGCTTCGCTCACGGCCTGCATCAGCGCGCGCGCCTTGTTCATGGTTTCTTCCCACTCCGCCGCGGGCTGCGAATCGGCGACCACGCCGGCGCCGGCCTGCACGTGGACCTGCCCGTCCTTGATCACGGCCGTGCGGATCGCGATCGCCATGTCCATGTTGCCGTCGGCCGAGAGGTAGCCGACCGCGCCGCCATAGATGCCGCGCTTCACCGGCTCGAGCTCGTCGATGATCTGCATCGCGCGCACTTTCGGGGCGCCGGTCAGCGTACCGGTCGGGAAAGTCGCGGCCAGCGCATCGAGCGCATCGAGGCCCGGCTTCAACTGCCCGGTCACGTTGCTGACGATGTGCATGACGTGCGAGTAGCGCTCGATCGCCATCTTCTCGGTCAGCTTCACGCTGCCGGTCTGCGCCACGCGGCCGATGTCGTTGCGGCCCAGGTCAATCAGCATCAGGTGCTCGGCGATTTCCTTCGGGTCTGCCAGCAGCTCTTTTTCCAGCGCCTGGTCCTCGCTCTCGGTGAGGCCTCGACGCCGCGTGCCGGCGATCGGGCGCACGGTGACCACGCCCTCCTCCGCCCGCACGAGGATCTCGGGCGAGGAACCAACCACGTGGTGGTCGTCGAGGTGCAGGTAATACAGATAAGGAGAGGGATTCAGCCGGCGGATTGCGCGGTACAGCGACACCGGCGCGGCCGTGAACGGCGCGCTCAATCGCTGCGAAGGCACCACCTGCATCACGTCGCCGGCCGCGATGTACTGCTTGATGCGCTCGATCGCGGCGTAGAACTTGTTCTTGCTGAAACCCGAGACGAACTTTGCTGGATTCCCGCGGGAATGACGGCGCAGTGTGGGCAAGGTCCGGCTCAGCCTGGGCAGCGGCTTGCGCAACTGCGCCTCGATGGCATCGAGGCGCTTTTCGCCGCGCGCGCGGTCGGCCTTCGAGCCGACTTCCGCCAGCACGCATAGCGTGAGCGTGGCGCGCAGGTTGTCGAACACGACCAGCTCTTCCGAGCGCATCAGCAGGATGTCGGGCGTGTTGAGCGCATCGGGCCGGAGTGCATCGAGCTTGGGCTCGAAATAGCGCACGCAGTCGTAGCCGAAATATCCGACGAGGCCGCCGACCAGGCGCGGCAGGCCCGGCACCGGCTTGGCGTGCACGCGCGCGGCGTATTCGCGCAGCCAGGGCAGCGGATCGTGGAGGACGGCGCGTTCCACCACCTTGCCGTTGCGGCGCACTTCCGCATTGCGGCCGTGCACGCGCAGCACCTCCCGACTCGGCAGGCCGATGAAAGAATAGCGGCCGAAACGCTCGCCGCCTTGCACCGACTCGAGCAGGTAGGTGTGCGGTCGGTTGGCGAGCTTCAGGTAGGCGCCGACGGGCGTGTCGAGGTCACCCGGCAGCTCGCGGGTGAGGACGATGCGGTTGTGGACGGCTTTGCGGCGCGGCGCGCGCGCCATATCAGTCCCGCGCGCGCAAGAGCTGCGCGCGCATCGCCTTGATCGTCGCCGGATAGTCGGGCGTGCCGAAGATGGCGGAGCCGGCCACAAAGGTGTCGGCGCCGGCCTTGGCTATCTCGGCGATGTTGTCCACTTTCACGCCGCCGTCGATCTCGAGGCGGATGTCACGGCCACTGGCGTCGATGATCTCGCGCGCGGCGCGCAGCTTGTCCAGCGCGGCCGGGATGAAGCTCTGGCCGCCGAAGCCGGGGTTCACCGACATGATCAGCACCATGTCCACCTTGTCGAGCACGTGGCCGAGGTAATCGAGCGGCGTGGCCGGGTTGAACACCAGGCCGGCCTGGCAGCCGGCGGCCTTGATCGCCTGCAGCGAGCGATCGACGTGGCGCGTGGCTTCGGGATGGAAGGTAATGATGCTGGCGCCGGCCTTGGCAAAGGCCGCGGCCAGCGCGTCCACCGGCTCGACCATCAGGTGCACGTCCAGCGGCGCCTTCACGCCGTGCTTGCGCAGGGCCTCGCAGACCGCCGGGCCGAACGTGAGGTTCGGCACGTAATGGTTGTCCATCACGTCGAAATGGATGATGTCGGCGCCAGCCTTGAGCACGGCGTCCACTTCCTCGCCGAGGCGCGCGAGGTCGGCCGACAGGATGCTCGGCGCAATGCGGAATTCGTGAGGCGAGGCGCTGCTCATGGGGCGCAATTATTCCAGAAAAACGGCAGTCTGACCCCATTTCCCTCAGCCTTCTTTGTGTAAAGTGCCGCTTCCAATGGGCATCGCCATCCTGCTGCACGTCCTCGCCGCCACCGTCTGGGTCGGCGGCATGTTCTTCGCGCTCGTCTGCCTGCGGCCGGCCTCGGCGGACCTCGAGCCCGCGGTCCGCGTAAAGCTCTGGGCCGGGACGCTCGGCAAGTTCTTCCCCTGGGTCTGGATGGCCATCGTCGTGCTGCTGGTCAGCGGCCTCTATATGACCGTGAAGATCACCAGCATCGGCGAGCAGGCCAGCTTCATCGAGCACCTGAAGGCTGCCGGCACGCACGTGCACATCATGATGGCGCTGGGCATCCTGATGATGCTGATGGCGGCGCACGTGAACTTCGCACCGCTCAAGCGCCTGAAGCGCGCGGTGGCCGAGAGCCACTGGACCGAGGCCGGCAAGAACCTGAACCAGATCCGCATCTTCATCGCGGTGAACCTCGCCCTCGGCCTGGTCGTCGTGGCCGTGGCCGCGAGCGGCCGTTACTTCTTCCGTTGAGCCGATGGCGGTGAACTGATGGATGCCCTGCAGGATTCCTCGCTGAAGAGCGTGCCGCTGGTCCACCGCGGCAAGGTGCGGGATTCCTACGCGCTGGGCGATCAGCACCTGCTGATGATCGCGACCGACCGCCTGTCCGCCTTCGACGTGATCCTGCCCAGGCCCATTCCCGGCAAGGGCGCAGTGCTGACCGCCGTGACCGATTTCTGGATGCAGCGCTTCGAGCAGATCGTGCCCAACCACCTCGCGCCCGAGGTGAAGCTCGAAAAATTCCTGACCCCGGACGAGCTTGCGCAGTGCGCCGGCCGCGCCACCGTGGCCAAGCGCCTGAAAGCGCTGCCGATCGAAGCGGTCGTGCGCGGGTACCTCATTGGCTCGGGCTGGAAGGATTACCAGAAGACCGGCGCGGTCTGCGGGATCGCGCTGCCACCCGGGCTGCAGCTGGCGCAGAAGCTGCCGACGCCGATCTTCACGCCGGCCGACAAGGCGCCGGTGGGCCAGCACGACGAGAATATTTCCTACGCGGAAGTCGAGCGGCGCCTGGGCGCGAAGCTCGCCGCGCAGGTGCGCGACGTTTCGATCCGGCTCTACAACGAAGCCGCGGAATACGCGCGCGGCCGCGGCATCATCATCGCCGACACCAAGTTCGAGTTCGGCCTCGATGCCGCCGGCACGCTGCACCTCATTGATGAAGTGCTGACGCCGGATTCCTCGCGCTTCTGGCCGGCCGCCACCTACAAGGTCGGCACGTCGCCGCCGAGCTTCGACAAGCAGTTCGTGCGCGATTACCTCGAGACGCTCACCTGGGACAAGCAGGCGCCGGGGCCGATGCTGCCCGACGAGATCCTGGCCAGGACCGGCGACAAGTACCGGGAAGCGCAGCGGCTTTTAACCGGCGTATCCTGACCGCATGAAGGTCAAGATCGAGATCGACATGAAGCCCGAGGAGCTGCAGCGCTTCCTCGGCATCCCCGACGTGGGCGCGATGCGCGAAGAGCTGCTCGACTTCATCAAGGAAAAGGTTGCGGCGGATCCTGCCGGCTTCCTGCTCGACAACCTCGACAAGATCGGCAAGAGCCGCGCGGTGCGCCGGATCCTCTACGGCGCGCAGGCCAACACGCCGCGCGAGTCCGGTGCCAACGTGCGCCGCGATGACGGCGGCGAAGAAGACCTGAGCTAGTAACCCAGCTGGGCTTCGCTGCGCTCAGCCCAGCCTACCGCTTCTTGCGCCCGCCACCGGGCGCGCGATTCCCGCCCGGCTTGCGCTTGACCTTGGCCTTCGCCTTGGCCTTGGCCTTGGCCGGCGCGCTCGATCCACTGCTGCGCTTGCGCGACGCCAGTTTGCCGCCGCGCGACTTGCGCTCTTTCGCTGCCTTGGGAGGCTTCGGCGGCTTGGCCACGACTTCCGGCTCGGGCGGCGGCACATCCCACAGTTTTTCCAGCTGGTAGAACGCGCGGGTCTGCGCCTGCATGGCGTGCACGACCACGTCGCCGAGATCGACCAGCACCCACTCGCCGGCCTCGAGGCCTTCGGTGCCCATCGGCCGCGTGCCGGCGGCCTTGGCCTGCACGATCACGTTGTCGGCGATGGATTTCACGTGCCGATTCGAAGTGCCGGTCACCATGATCATGTAGTCGCAGATGGTGGTCAGGTCGCGCACGTCGAGCACCTTGAGCTCGAGGCCCTTGATGTCCTCGATGGCTTTGACGACGAGCTTGACCAGCGGTGTTTCGTTCATGGAGCGTCCTGGCTGAAGGCCTTGATGTCCTGCGGGGTGAAATCGGCGAGCACGCGGTCGGGCACCAGCCCGCGCGCGCTGAGGCCGGCCTTGAGGCGCCGGCGGATGTCGGAGGCGGAGATCTGCATCGGGGGCATGGTCACGCGCCAGAATAAACCTGCTGGCTGTTCGCGCAAGGCGCCGGCGTCCGGCGCCTCCTGCAGCATCGCGGCGACCATCGGCGGCAACTCCAGCGCAGTGCCCGGGCGGTTCACGATGACGAGGTGCCCCAGCTGCACCAGGTTCTGCCAGCGGTGCCACTTGTTCAGCTGCTGCGCGGCGTCCTGGCCGACGATCAGGCACAGCGGCAGGTCACCGTGCTCGGCCCGCAGCTCGGTCAACGTATCCACGGTGTAGGACGGCCCGCTGCGCCGGACTTCGCGGTCGTCGGCGACCAGCTGCTTTTCGCCGGCGATGGCGAGCTGCACCCACTTCAGGCGGCGCTGTGAACTGACCGCGGGCACCGCGCGCAGCGGCGGTGCGCCGGCCGGAACCAGCCGCACTTCGTCGAGGCCCAACTGCTCGCGGGCCTCGAGGGCGAGGCGCAGGTGGCCGTTGTGGATGGGCGCGAACGTGCCGCCGAGGATTCCAATCATGGTTTCCCTCTCCCCGTGAGTGTTCCCTCACGGGGAGAGTGTAGGGTGAGGGGCATTAGCGAATGTGTCCGTCGCCGATGACGATCCACTTGAGCGAGGTGAGGCCTTCGAGGCCCACCGGCCCGCGCGCGTGGAGCTTGTCGGTGCTGATACCGATCTCGGCGCCCAGGCCGTACTCGTAGCCATCCGCGAAGCGCGTCGAGGCGTTGACCATCACCGAGCTGGAGTCCACTTCGCGCAGGAAACGGCGCGCGCGCGACAGGTTCTCGGTCACGATCGCGTCGGTGTGCTGCGAGCCAAATTCCGCGATGTGGTTCATCGCCTCGTCCAGGCCGTTGACGATGCGGATGGACAGCACTGGCGCGAGGTATTCGGTGACCCAATCCTCGGCCGTCGCAGCCTTGATGCCGCGGATGATCTTGCGGGTCTTGTCGCAGCCGCGCAGCTCGACGCCGTGCTCCTGGTAGATGCGCCCGAGGTCCGGCAGCACGCGCTCGGCAATCTCGGCATCCACCAGCAGCGTTTCCATGGTGTTGCAGGTGCCGTAGCGCTGCGTCTTGGCGTTCACCGCCACCGCGATCGCCTTCTCCACGTCGGCCGCGCCGTCGAGGTAGACGTGGCAGATGCCCTGCAGGTGCTTGATGACCGGTACCTTGGCGTTTTCCGCCACCATTTCGACCAGGCTCTTGCCACCGCGCGGGATCACCACGTCCACGTACTGGGTCATGGTCAACAGTTCGAGTACCGCCTTGCGATCCGTCGTGTCGATGACCTGCACGGCATCGCCCGGCAGGCCGGCGTCCTTCAGCGCCTTGTCCATGATGCGGCCGAGCGCGAGGTTCGAGTTCAGCGACTCGCTGCCGCCGCGCAGGATGCTGGCGTTGCCCGACTTCAGGCACAGGGCGGCGGCATCCACCGTCACGTTCGGGCGCGATTCGTAAATGATGCCGATGACGCCCAGCGGCACGCGCATGCGGCCGACCTGGATGCCGGAAGGCCGCGGCTTCAGGTCCACGAATTCGCCGACCGGGTCCGGCAGGTTGGCGATCTGGCGCACACCGTCGGCCATGGCCAGGACGCGCTCCTCGGTAAGCTCGAGGCGATCCATCAGCGCCGGCTCGAGCTTGGCCTCGCGGCCGCCCTTCATGTCGATGCCATTGGCGGCGAGGATCGCGCGCGTCTCGGCGCGCAGCATCTCGGCGAAGGAAAACAGCGCGGCGTTCTTCTGGCCGGTCTCGGCGCGCGCCAGCACGCGCGCGGCGGCACGGGCACGCAGGCCGCGGTCCTTCATGGACCCGCTGATGGCGCGGGTCCTGGCGACGGGAACGACCTTGTCCTTGGCTGCTTCGGGGCTCATCGGGGACGAACTTGGGGGGTACTTGCGGGGTGCTGGGGGGGGGTGCTTGCTGCGAGCACGCATGCTAACAGTTCCTCCCAGCCCGCCGGCTCACCGCCGGTGGATTTTCCTTTCAGATCAATGCTGGAAGCCCGGGCCAGCCAGCCGTAAACCTGCGTGTGACGCACTCGCGGCAGTGCCTTCAGGTAGGGCGCCTGGCGCGGGCCGAAAATCTTGGCGGCGGCGCAAGCAGCGGCCGCATCACGCGATTGCGCGTAATGCGCGGCGGCCTGGCCCCACTGGCGCAGCATCCAGGACCAGGCCCCGACCAGCGCCGGCAGTTCCGCGCCCTCTTCGCGCAACCTCGAAAGGCTGCGCACGGCGCCGGCGGCATCGCCGGTGAGCACCTTGTCGGTCAGGTCGAAGGCGTCGAAGCGCGCGCTGTCGGCCACCGCCAGGCGGATTTTTTCCTCGTCCAGCGGCTCGCCCGGGTACAGCAGCTTGAGCTTCGCGATGTCCTGCTGCGCGGCGAGCAGGTTGCCCTCGGTGCGATGCGCGAGCAGCTCGATCGCATCGTCGTCGGCCTTCAGGCCCGCGGCGGTGAGGCGCGACTTGATCCAGCCCGTCAGCTCGCCCGGCTTGATCGCCTCGAAATAAAGGCTGGCGCCCGGGGTCTCCAGCGCCGTGTACCAGGCGCCCTGGCGCGTGCGCCATTCCAGCGCGCCGCAGACCAGCAGCAGGATCGTGTCCGGTGGCGGCGACTCGGCATACGCGCGCAGCGCAGCGCCACCCTCGACGCCCGGCGCGCCGGAGGGCAGGTTCACCTCGATCAGGCGGTGCGTGGCGAACAGCGACAGGCTCGCCGCGGCCTGCGTCAGCTGCGACCAGTCGAAGGTCTTGTCGGCATCCAGCACCTGCCGCTCGGAGTAGCCCTGCGCCCGCGCGGCGGCGCGCAGGGCGTCGAGCGATTCCTGGACCAGCAGGGGCTCCTCGCCCGCCACGACATACAGCGGCAGCAGCGGCTGCTTGAGGTGCGCGGCAAGCTGGGTGGGACGCAATTGCATGGCCGATTATTATGGACTCATGGACCGCGACTACACCGCCCTTGACCGGCTCTTGATGAGCTTCCACCGCTCGCTGTCGGGCGCGGCTGCCGAGGGCGATGCCCCGGCCCGGCCCAACCCGGCCGGCGAGCTGCCCGTACCCGAACTCGACGAAGCCGCGCGCAAGCACGCCGCCGGCCTCATGCGGGTCAACCACGCCGGCGAAGTCGCCGCGCAAGCGCTGTACCAGGGCCACGCGCTGGCGGCGCGCACGCCGGAAGTGCGCGAGCACATGCTCGCCGCCGCGGCCGAGGAGCGCTCGCACCTGGCCTGGTGCGAAGACCGCTTGCGCGAACTGGGCGAGCAGCCGAGCCGCCTCGACCCGCTGTGGTCCGCGGGCTCGTTCGCGATCGGCGTGCTGGCCGGGCTGGCTGGCGACAAATGGAGCCTGGGCTTTGTCGAGGAAACCGAGAAGCAGGTTTCAGAACACCTGCGCGGGCACCTGCAAAAATTGCCCGAGGACGATGCGCGCTCGCGCGCCATCGTCGAGGCGATGGCCCGCGACGAAGAGCGCCACGGGGCCGAGGCGGCCTCGGCCGGCGCCGCGCCGCTGCCGGGGCCCGTGCAGTGGCTGATGCGCGGCGTGGCGAGAATCATGACCCGCAGCGCGTACTGGTTCTAAAAGAAAAGGGGTCGCAGTCCTTTTCCTTTCGTCGGCTTCGACTTCGACTTGCGGCCCTTTTTGGAGTTAGCCTCCATGCGGGTTCCAACAAGAAGAAAAACAATGCCCCGCCGTCTTCGCCTTCGCGTCGCCGGAATGCCGTTCCACGTCGTCCAGCGCGGCCACAACAAGGGCGCGTGCTTTCTGTCCGACCGGGACCGGTTCCGGTATCTCGACGAGATCACCCTGTTGGCGCGGACGCACGCGGTGTCGGTACACGCCTACGTACTGATGACCAACCACGTGCACTTGCTGGCGACCCCGGCGGATCCCGACGGCGTGTCGACCCTGATGCGGTTTCTCGGCTTGCGCTATGTCAGTTACTTCAACCGCACGCATGCGCGCACCGGCTCCCTGTGGGAAGGGCGCCCCTACGTCTGCCTGGTGGACGCCGACAGCTACCTGCTGACCTGCCATCGCTATATCGAAGAAAACCCGGTGCGGGCCGGAATGGTCCCCGGCCCCGGCGACTACCGCTGGTCAAGCTTCCGGGCCAATGCGTGGGGCGCGCCGGATGCCCTGGTACGGCCGCATCCGGTGGTCGAGAGTCTGGGCGAAAGTCTGCAGGAGCGGTGCAGCAGCTATCGCGACCTGTTCAAGGGTGAGCTGGGCGCCTCGAAGCTCGCTGAACTGCGCAAGGCGACGCGCGGCGGGTTCGCGCTGGGGACAACAGCATTCAAGGAGCAGGTCTCGACCACGCTGCTGCAGCGCGTGAGCCGCCTTGGATCCGGCCGCCGGAAGAAATAAAGAAAAGGACTGCGACCCCTTTTCTTTTCACCCTTTTCTTTTCAGGCGGCGCGCAGCGCGTCCACGACTGGCAGCCGCGCGGCGCGCACGGCGGGGAACAAGCCGCCGAAGAAGCCGATCAGGACGGCCCAGACAATGCCCTGCACGAGCAGCGCCGGGGTCACCGCGAACGCGAACGCGACCTGGCTGAAGGTCTGGAAGTTCAGCGTCGAGACCTGGTAGCCGTTGAACACGACGTAGGCGATGCCCGCGCCGATCACGGCGCCCGCGAGCGCGAGCAGCTGCGCCTCGATCAGCACCGCGATGACCACCGGGCCGCCGCCGAAGCCGATGGCACGCAGCGTGGCGATCTCGACGCTGCGCGTCGCCACCGCGGCGTACATCGTGTTCAGCGCGCCGAACAGCGCGCCCAGGCCCATGATGCCGGCGACCACGTAGCCGAGGATCGTGATGAAGGTCTTGAGACCTTCCGAGCGCGAGGCGTAATACAGCGGCTCGCGCTGCGGCGCCGCGCGCAGGCGCGGATCGGCGGTCATCTGGTCCTTGAACGCCGTGAACGTCGCGTCGCTGTCGTCGGCGAGCTGCAGCACCACGCTCGAGTAGTACTGCACGCGCACGGCGTCGTGCAGCGCCGCGGCGTCCACCCACAGTTCGGACTCGTGCACGTCGCCGCCGCTCGCGAACACGCCGACGATCGTCCAGTTACCGTCGCGGATCTCCACGGACTTGCCGACGTCGAGGTCGGCGTACTCGTTGTGCGCACCCATGCCGGCCACGACCTCGCGCTTGCCGGGCTCGAACATGCGGCCCTCGACGATCTTCACTTCGGGGCGCACTTTCAGCACGCCAGGCGAAGTGCCGCGCACGACCGCGTTGCTCGGGGCGCGCGTCAGGTCGCCGCGCTTGCTGATGTTGGTCAACGCATAGACCTCGGCGACGCCGACCGGCTCGCCTTCCGCGCCCTTGCGCACGCCGGGCAG
>JAYUGN010000232.1:0-4303 GCA_043767605.1 Gammaproteobacteria bacterium | reverse complement strand
ATGTAGATCGTAGGCTGGGCTGAGCGAAGCGAAGCCCAGCAGTTGACGGGCCAAGGCCCAGCCTACAAAAGCCCTTTCAGCGACGCCGCCAGCGCCGCTTCCAGCGCACCGTGTAGCGCATCATCGGGAACGAGTGCTGCGTGCCCCAGGGAATCCAGTGCGTGCGTGCGCCGAGGCGCTGCGCGAGCAGACGTAGTCGAAGGGCAACGCCTGCCGCGCGAGTACCCGCGCGCGCTGGGCCTCGGGTGCGCGAAGGCGCGGAACCCCAGGTCCACGCTGGCCATGCCCGGATTCGGCCCCGGCGTAGTGGCGCAGACCACATTGATTCTTTTTGCCATCAGGCAATGCCCATCGCGCGCTGCGCGAGGCTGCGCTTCAGCGGCCCGGCGCGGTTGACCAGCGTCAGGCCCAGTTCGCGCAGGCCGTCGAGGCCCGGAAACCGCGCGCCGAACAGGCGGTGCAGGCCCTCGGTCAGCGCCATCACCTCGAGGTTCGCGGACTTGCGACGGCGCTCGTAGCGCTGCAGCACGCGCAGCGTGCCGAGCGGTTTTTTCTCCGCGCGCGCCCCGCACAGCACCTCGACCAGCTCCTGCGCATCAGCAAAGCCGAGGTTCAGTCCCTGCCCCGCCAGCGGATGGACCACGTGCGCGCTGTCGCCGACCAGCGCGAGACCGGCCTTCACGTAATGCTCCGCATGCATCAGCTTCAGCGGAAACGCGATGCGCGGACTCGCGGCAATGATCGCGCCGAGCTTGTGGTCGATGGCCTCGCCCAACGCCTCGAGGAATTCCTCGTCGGGCAGCGACAGCAGTTCTTCCGCGTGCTGGCTGGCGGTGGACCAGACGATGGAGCAGCGCCCGTCCGCCAGGGGCAGCAGCGCCAGCGGTCCATCCGGCAGGAAGCGCTGCAGCGCCACGCCGGCATGCGGGACTTCGGTCGCGACATGGCAGACGATCGCCCGCTGCTCGTAGCTCCAGCCCTGCGCCTCGATGCCGGCCAGCGCGCGCAGCGGCGACTCCGCGCCTTCCGCAGCGACGAGCAGCGAACCCTCCAGTGCGGTGCCGCCCGCCAGCTCGACCCGCACACCGGAGGCGGCGAGCGTCACGCCCGCAATCTGCGCCGGCGCATGCACGGTCACCTGCGAGAGCGCGGGCCACAGCGTCGCGCGCAACAACGAGTCTTCGACGATGAAGCCCAGTTCGGCCACGGCCAGTTCGTTGGCATCGAAGGCCAGCGTGCGCACCGGGCTCCGATCCCAGACTTCCATGCGCGTGTAAGGGCTCACCCGCTGCGCCGCCACCGCGGCCCAGACGCCAAGCTGCTCGAGAAAACTCACCGAGCCCGGCGCGAGCGCATAGACGCGCGGATCGTAAGTGTCCACATCGAAGGCGGGCTGCCGCCCGCCGCGCTCGATCAGCGCCACTGAAAACCCGGCGCACTGCAGCGCCAGCGCGGTACTGGCGCCGACCACGCCGCCGCCGGCGACGATGACGTCGTGCCTCGTCATGCGCCCCTCACCATGCTGTTCTCCCTCTCCCCGCGTGCGGGCGGCGACGCATGGTCGCCGGGGCCGGGGTGAGGGGACGCGCCAGCGCCGGCGTGTCGCCGGCATAGCCCAGGTTCTGGCGCATCACCGCGTTCTTCACCAGCGGCAGCAGGTCCATCGCCAGCAGTCCCCAGTGCCGCGCGGCGCGCAACCCGGGCAGGTTGTTCGAGAAGATCCGCACCAGCTGGTCGGTGAAGCCGGAGACGCGCGCGCGCTCACCCGCGCGCCGCCGCTCGTACTGCGCCAGCACGGCCGGCGCCCCCGGATCCGCGGCCACCGCCACCAGCTCGGCGACTGTGGCAATGTCGCGCAAGCCCAGGTTGAAGCCCTGGGCCGCGATCGGATGCAGCGTCTGCGCGGCGTTGCCCGCAAACATCACGCGCGGCGAGGTCAGCGCATCGCTCATGACGCGCGTCAGCGGATAGCCGTTGCGCCGTCCTGTCTCAAGGAACTTGCCGAGCCGCTGGCCGAAGGCCTCCTGCAACGCGGCTAGAAAACCCGCGTCATCGAGCGCCAGCAACCTCGACGCGCTGGCACTGGCCACGGTCCAGACCACCACGCAGCGATTGTCGGGGCGCGGCAGGATCGCCACCGGCCCTCCCGGCAGGAAGCGCTCGTAAGCAACGCCCTTGTGCGCGCGCGTCGGCCGCACCGCGCCAACGATGGCGACCTGCCCGTAATCGCGCTCCTCGGTGCCGATGCCGAGCTCGCGGCGGATCACGGATTGCGCGCCGTCGGCGGCGACGACCAGCTTGGCCTCAATGACGCCGTCACCCCCGCGCACGCGGGGGTCCAGCTTCAGGCGCACCGACTCCGCGCCGACCTCGATACCCTCCACTTTGGCGGGGCAGATCAGCTGCACGTTCTTCGCCGTCTGCACACCCGTCCACAACGCCGCGCCGAGCGCGCGCACCGGAATGTTCCAGCCCAGCGCTTCCTCGCCCGCTTCCTGCGCGGTGAAGCGCGCGACGCCGAAGCGACCGGCCTCCGAGATGTGGGTGGCGAGGATGGGCGAGGTATCCGGGGCGAGCACCGGCCACAGTCCGAGGTTGGTGTAGATGCGCCGGCTGGCGAGGTTCAGAGCGATCGTGCGCTCATCCCAGGCGGGCTCGGACTTCGGCGGCGCCGCCGCCTCGATCAGGGCGACGGATTTCCCCGTTTTGCCGAGCGCAATCGCCAGCGAGGCGCCGACCAGGCCGCCGCCGACGATTGCGACGTCAAGGGCTTCTCTCCCTCTCCCCGCTTGCGGGGAGAGGGCTGGGGTGAGGGGCGTGGGTGCCATTGCCCCTCACCCTAACCCTCTCCCCATGCAAAAAAACGCATGGGGAGAGGGAATGCAAGGCGAGGTCATCCTTTCATCAGCGCTTCGATTTCAGCCACGCCCTTGGGCACGCCGGCGGTCAGGATGCGCGGGCCCTTGTCCGTGATCAGCACGTCGTCCTCGATGCGCACGCCGATGCCGTGGAATTTCGCATCGACGCCCGGTGTGTCCGGCGCGACGTACAGGCCCGGCTCCACCGTCATGCACATGCCGGCGGCGAACGGGCGCGCCTGGCCCTCGATCTTGTAGCGGCCGACGTCGTGCACATCCATGCCCAGCCAGTGGCCGGTGCCATGCATGAAGAACTGCTTGTGCTTTTCGTCCTTGATCAAGGTCGCCACATCGCCCTTGAGCAGGCCGATGGACACCATGCCTTCGGTGAGCACGCGCGTGGCCACTTCGTGCGGCTTGCTGCTCAGGGTGCCGACCGTCAGTTCCTTGATCGCCGCGAGCTGCGCCGCGAGCACGACTTCGTACACGGCCTTCTGCGCCGGGCTGAACTTGCCGTTGGCCGGGAAGCAGCGGGTGATGTCGGCGGTGTAGCCGCGGTATTCGCCGCCGGCGTCGATGAGCACGAGATCGCCGTCGGCCAGCGCGCGGGTGTTCTCGACGTAGTGCAGCACGCAGGCGTTGGCGCCCGTGCCGACAATCGAGAGGTAACCGGGCTCCATGCCCTCGAGCTCGAACTCGTGGTGGATCTCGGCCGCGAGCTGGTACTCGAACACGCCGGGCCTGGCGTATTTCATCGCGCGCACGTGGGCGCGCGCGCTGACCTCGCCGGCCTTGGCCATGAATTCCGCCTCGGCGGGCGTCTTGATCAGGCGCTGCTCGTGCAACGTGGTCTCGAGCGCCACGAACTCCACCGGCGCGCTGGCGCCGCGGCGCGACACCTCGCGGATCTCGCGCACGCAGGCCGTGATGACCGGATCCATCCCGGTGTGCTCGCCGAGCGTGTAGTAGATGCGCGCGCGGCCGCCGAGCAGCTCGGGCAGCATCGCGGCGAACAGCGACACCGGCAGGCCCTTGTCGGCGCGGTACTGCTGCACCGCGCCCTCGGGGCCGGCGCGATAGCCGTCCCAGATCTCGCGCGTGGCATCGCGCGGGCGCGTGAACAGCAAGTACTCGCCGTCCGGCCGGCCCGGCGCCAGCACCGCGATCGCCTCGGGCTCGAGGAAACCGGTCAGGTAGCGGAAGTCCGAGTCCTGCCGGAACTTGTAGTGCACGTCGCGGTTGCGGATCACCTCGCGCGCGGCGGGGATGATCGCGATGCCGTCCGGGCCCATCGCCTGCATCAGGCGCGCGCGGCGCGCGGCGTAGTCGTCGAGCTCGTACTTCGTGGGACCGGTCATGGCATCTTTCCTTTAATGAACCGTCGCGGTGTCGTCCGCGCTCTCGTGCAATTCCATGTAGATCAGCTGCGCACCGACGCGGATGTA
>JAYUGN010000231.1:0-4323 GCA_043767605.1 Gammaproteobacteria bacterium | reverse complement strand
CGGCGCTCACCGCGCAGGTCGCGCTGCGGGTGGACGACGCCTACGACCAGGACCGCGGCGGCTGGGGCAACGGCCAGAAATTCCTCGACGCTGGCGCCATGAGCCTGCTGCTCGAGGCTGCCGCGCAGGGCGATGCGAAGGCGAAGCAGCGCGCGCAGCAGACACTCGACGCCAACCTGCACCTGCTGGATCCCGAGTGGGGTGGCGTCTACCAGTACTCGGACAAGCCGGACTGGCTGTCGCCGCACTTCGAGAAAATCATGTCGTACCAGGCCGACGACCTGTCGCTCTATTCGCGCGCCTACGCGCTGTGGCCGGAGCCGCGCTACCTCGCGGCTGCGCAAGCGATCCGCGGTTACCTCAAGAGCTTCCTCACCAGTCCGCAAGGCGCGTTCTACGTGAGCCAGGACGCGGATCTCAACGCAACCGTGACCGGGCACGACTATTACGCGCTCAGCGGCAAGCAGCGCCGCGCGCTGGGCCTGCCGCGCGTCGACAAGCACGTCTACGCGCGGGAGAGCGGCTGGGCGATCGCCGCCCTGTGCCGCTTCGGCGAAGCCACTCACGATGCTTCGGCGCTGAAAGACGCCGCGCGCGCGGCGCACTGGATCCAGCTGAACCGCGCCCTGCCCGGCGGCGGCTACGCGCATGACGCGATGAATACGGGCGGGCCCTATCTCGCCGACACGCTGGCGATGGGTGAGGCATTCCTTGCGCTGTATCGCGCGACAAACGACCACGTCTGGCTCAAGCGCGCGGGCGAGGCCGTGGTGTTCATCGAGAAGAATTTCCACGACGCCGCCGGCGGCTGGGACACCGCGCCCGCCACCACTGGCGCGCGCGGCGTGCTGAACCAGGCCGTGCGGGTGCTCGACGAGAACGTGGCGGTGACGCGGCTTGCGAGCGGCCTGTGGCGCGAATCAGGCGATGACCCGTGGCGGGCCAGCGCGACCCATGGCATCAGCTACGTGGCCCACGCGGCCGCGGCGGCGCCAAATGCATTCATGCCGGGCGTGCTGCTCGCGAGCCGCGAATTCTCAGCGGCAGCGCAGGCGAAGAAGTGAAAATTGGTCGGTGCGAGAGGATTTGAACCTCCGACCACCTCCACCCCAAGGAGGTGCGCTACCAGGCTGCGCTACGCACCGACACGTGCGAGAAAAACAGGGGCGCGAATGTTACCAGATGGAGATAAAGGGGACGCACACCTTTATCGAGGGAAATCCGCCTCCGGCTTAAGCACACCGGCTAAAGGTGTGCGTCCCCTTTATCAGCGGTCGAGCAGCTTGAGCGCGGCTTCGAGCTCGGAACGCATCTGCTTGAGCTCGGACTTGGACAGCCCGGGCTTGGACGCCATGGCGTGCTGCACGGCCACCGTCACGGGCGTGGGCGCAAGCGTCCGGATCGGCAGCGCAACCTTGGGCATCTCGCGCAGGCGCTGTCGGGCGCCGCCGATCGTGAAGCCCTGTTCGTACAACAGGCTGCGGATGCGCCGGATCATCTGCACATCGTCGTGCTGGTAATAGCGGCGGTTGCCACGGCGCTTGACGGGCTTGAGCTGCGGGAATTCCTGCTCCCAGTAGCGCAGCACGTGCGGCTTGACCGCGCACAGCTCGCTGACCTCGCCAATGGCGAAGTAGCGCTTCCGGGGAATTTCCGGCAGCACCAGCGCAAGATTAGTCGCCAGTTCGCGCATCGCTCTCCACTCTCAGACGCAGCTTCTGGCCCGGTCTAAATGTAACCACGCGCCGGGCCGAAATCGGGATCTCTTCGCCGGTCTTCGGGTTGCGGCCGGGACGCTGATTCTTGTCGCGCAGCTCGAAATTGCCGAAACCCGACAACTTCACCTGTTCTCCGGCTTCGAGGCTGTGGCGGACCTGCTCGAAAAAATAGTCCACGAACTCCTTGGCCTCACGCTTGTTAAGGCCCAGTTGTTCAAACAGCGCTTCGGCCAGTTCCGCCTTGGTCAACGCCGCCACTGTTCTCCCCTCGAATCGAAGCCCCAACCGCAGCCTGCAAACACTGGACGACCGCCTTGACGGCAGCGTCCACCTCTTCGTCAGTTAGGGTGCGTGAATTATCTTGAAAAATCAAGCTCAAAGCGACGCTTTTGAAACCATTAGGTAAACCTGCGCCGCGATACACATCGAACACCGAACAGGCCCCCAGCAGGGCCCCGCCAGAGGCCTTGGCATGCTCCAGGACGGCCGCCGCAGGGATGGCCTCCTTGAGTACCAGGGCCAGGTCGCGGCGCGAGGACGGGAACTCGGAGGGCGCCTGGGGCCGGGGCACGGCCGCCGATTTCAGGGCAGAAACATCAAGTTCCAGCAGGACCGGCGCTTCCGGGAGGTCCAGGGACTGGACCAGCTGCGGGTGCAGGACGCCCAGCCATCCGGCCGGCTTGCCGCCTACGCTGATCCGGGCGGACTGCCCCGGGTGCAGGGCCGGATGGGCTGCCGCTTCGAAGCCCAGATCGCCGGAAAGGGCCTCGAGGTCGGCCTTCACGTCGTAGAAATCCACCGGGCGGGCAGGACTGCCCCATTGCTCCGGCAGGGCTGGGCCCGCCGCCAGCAGGCCAAGACGCTCGGTCTCCTGCACCTCGCCCGCGACTTCTGCAAAGCACACCCCGACCTCGAACAGGCGCAGGCGCTTTTGCTGGCGCTGGCGGTTGTAGAGCCAGGCACCGATCAGGCCGCTCCACAGCGACGTGCGCAGGTGCGCCATCGTGTCGGCGAGCGGGTAATCCAGCGGGATCGGGGTCGCATCCGGCGCCAGTTTCTTCTGCAGTCCGGCATCCACGAAGCTGTAGGTCACGGCCTCGAAGTAGCCGCGGCCCACAAGGCGCTCGCGCAGGATCTGCGCCGCGGTGCGCTCGGGGACGGCGGCCGGCGGCAGCAAGGCCGGATAAGGCCGGGCCGGAATGCGGTCGTAGCCGTAGAGGCGCGCGACTTCCTCGACGAGGTCCACTTCCAGCCGCAGGTCGTAACGATGGCCGGGAATCGTGCACACCCAGCCGCCCTTGCCCTGGCGCCTCAGCTTGATCTCGAGGCGCGTCAGCAACTTCTCGACGTCCGTGCCGGGAATGTCATGGCCGAGCAGGCCATCCAGCTTCTCGCGGCGCAGCTTGACCTCGAAGGCTTTCGGCTTGAGCGCGCCAGTCTCAGTGACCGGCCCCGCGCTGCCACCGCAGATCGCCAGGATCAACCCGGTGGCACGCTCCAGCGCGACGCGCTGCAGCGTGGGGTCCACGCCACGCTCGAAGCGGTACAGCGCATCGGACGGAATCCGCAGGCGGCGGCCGGTCGCGGCCACCCGTTCCGGCGAGAACACCGCGCTCTCGAGGAAGATGTCGCGCGTCGTCGCGCTGACGCCCGAAAGGCTGCCGCCCATGATGCCGGCGAGGGCCAGTGGCCTGGCCTCGTCGGCGATCAGCAGGTCGGCGCCCGTGAGGACCGGCGTGCTCTCGTTGAGCAACCGCAGCGTTTCGCTGTCTTTCGCGCGGCGCACGTGGATGTCGCCCTCGACTTTCGAGCCGTCGAACGCGTGCAGCGGCTGGCCCAGCTCGAGCATCACGTAGTGGGTGACGTCCACCACGGGATGAATGCAGCGGTGGCCGGAGCGGCGCAGGCGCTCGCGCATCCAGTCCGGCGTGCGCGCGGAGTTGTCGATGCCCTCGATCACGCGGCCGGCGTAGTGCGCGCAGTCCTTGCGGTCATCGAGCTTCACCGCAAGCCTGCGCGCGCTGGTCACTTTCGCCGCCGGCATCGCCGGACGCTTGTACGGCACGCCGTAGATCGCGGCGGTCTCGCGCGCGAGGCCGAGGATGGAGAGACAGTCGCCCCGGTTCGGCGTGAGCTCGAGCACCAGCGTCGAATCCTCGAGCGCGAGGTGCTGTGCCACCGGCGCGCCGACCTTGGCGTCGGCGTCGAGTTCGAGCAGGCCGTCGGATTTCTCGGCGAGGCCCAGCTCCTTCGCCGAGCAGAGCATGCCGGCGGAGTCCACGCCGCGCAGCGCGGCGCGGGCGATCTTCGTGCCGTCGGGCAGCCGCGAGCCGACGGTCGCCACCGGCGCCTTCATGCCCTCGCGCGCGTTGGCCGCGCCGCAGACGATGGTCAGCAGCGCGCCGGTGCCCGCATCCACTTCGCACACGCGCAGGCGATCGGCCTGCGGGTGCGGCGACACCTTCACGATCTGCCCGACCAGGATGCCCGGCAGCGCATGGCCGGTGGCTTCCGCCTCGCACTCGAGGCCCGCCATCGTGAGCTTCTCGGCCAGCGCCGCGTCGTTCGCGCGCGGCTTCACCCACTCGCGCAACCAGTGGATCGA
>JAYUGN010000230.1:0-11892 GCA_043767605.1 Gammaproteobacteria bacterium | reverse complement strand
GGCGAGGAGGACCGAGCGGCAGCTCGGCGAGCCACGGAGCAAAGGCAGCGCCCAGCCCCCATGCTCCAATCCAGCTTGCCGACGCTGGCTGGCTGATCCCGAGCGTCAGCGAGGGTGTGCCGCTGGGCTTCGCTTCGCTCAGCCAGCCTACGGCGAGCGTCAGCGAGGGCGTGCTGGATGCCCGCGTTCGCGGGCATGACACGTGTTCGCACTACAGGTGCGCGATCGTGCCCAGCGGCAGCGATTTTCCGGCGAGCGCATCTTCCACGCAGCGCAGGACCATCGGGCTGCGATGGCGCGCGGCCTGCTGCGCGAGCTGCGCTGGCGTGATCCAGACGGCGCGCTCGATGCCTTCATCGAGCGTGCGCGCCGGATCAAGGCGCAAGGCGCGGGCGCGGAAGGCGAAGCGGATGAAGCCGTAGGGCAGCTCGGGCGGGTGGAATTCGTACACGCCGAGCAGGTCCACCGGCGCGACATGCCAGGCGGTTTCCTCGAGCGTCTCGCGCACCATGGCTTCGACGAGCGTTTCGCCAGCCTCCCAGTGGCCGGCCGGCTGGTTCAGCACGGTGCTGCCGTCGATCTTCTCCTCGACGAACAGGAACTGGCCTTCGCGCTCGACCACCGCGGCGACGGTGACGTGGACCTCGCGCACGTCAGGGCGCGGCGGTTGCGGGCGCCGCCAAGGGCGCAGGCGCGAGGGTGCCGTTGCGCCGCAGCTGGTACCAGCCCTGTGCGTCCACGGTGCCGAGCGAGCGCACCAGCGATTCCAGCGCCGGTGGCGCATTGGGCCGCGTGCGCAGCTGCACGTGCACGTCGTACGCATGCTCGCGCGACAGCGTCACCGAGCCGGCGACGTCCAGCGGCCCGGTGGCGGCGCTGTCGAGGCTGACGAGAATGCCCTTGTCGTCGGTGGTGACCGTGGCGCTGAAGGTGCCCAGCGGCAGCGGATCCTTCGACAGCGCCCAGGACATGTCGCGGATCTCGGCAGTGCCGCGCGCCTCGATGGGGATGCCGGCGTCAAAGCGCAGGAGCGGCAGGTCCACGGTGGCCTGGCCCTCGACCGGCAGGTTCGGCTGCCCGAGCAGGCCGAACAGCGACTTCACGTTGCCGGTGGCGGTGATTTCCGACAGCCGCAACTTGCCGAACACGGCGCGTGAGACATTCATGTGCACCTGCGAGTCGCCACCGGTGTCGAGGTCGGCCGACAGGCGCAGCAGCGCGAGCCAGCCCGGGTGCAGGTGCCAGCGCGCCTCGGTGAGCGACGGACGATTGTTGACGGTGAGCGCCGCGAAGCCGCCGTCCACCAGCGTGCCATGCACGCCGTAGAGCCGCAGGTTGCGGGTACTTTTTTCCGGGTGCGACCAGGCGTACACCAGCGCCGCCGGCATGCCGAACAGGAGCCCGCCGAGGAAGGCGAGCACGCCGAGCGTGAAGAGCCAGCGCTTCTTCATCTCAGCCCTTCATCAGCGTGAGCCGCGCGCTGACCAGCCCCGAACCGGAGGTGCGCTCGATGTCGGCGGTATCCACGCGTACGCCGTAGCGGGTCTGCAGGTCACCGAGCCAGCGCACCAGCGCATCGAAGGGCACGTCTTCCATCCAGATGCGCACCGTGGTGTCGCCCTCGGGCTCGAGCCGCGACGGCGGCTTCGTGAGGCTGCTGGCCTTGCGCGTCTGGTCCACCAGCGCGAGCAGCGACTGATGGGTGGCAACGGGGTTGGAACCGCCGCGATGCCGTTGCACCTCGGTCGCGAGTTTTTCCAGCTGCACGGCCAGCGTGTGCGATTCCTTCAGCGCGACTTCGCGCGCGTGGCGCGCCTTGGCGACTGGTGCCCAGGCTACGAGGTAAACGAGGACCAGGCCGAGCGCGATGCCGCCCAGCGTGACGATGCGGCGCTCGCGATCGGTCAGCGCGGTCCAGCGCGTGCGCAGCTGCTCGAGCGTCCTCATGGGATCCCCTGGGACTGGATCCCTGCCTGCGCAGGGATGACGCCGGTATTCGCCGTGCTCATGCCGGCGTCAGCTTCAGGCGGATCTGCACGGAGCTGGCGCCGGCGTTGGCCGACTGCACCTCGAGCGCGGCCTCGCGGTGCGAGGCGAACCAGGTGCGCAGGCCTTCGAGCGCCGAAAGGTCGGTGCCGGTCAGGCCGAGGAACATCGCGCCTTCGCGGAACTGGATGGACTGCAGCGTCAGGCCGTTGTTCGCGGCGAGCGCCGCGGACAGCGCGCCGAGCAGCTGGAACATCGGCGCGCGGCCGCCGCCGCCGCGCAGCTGCGCGAGCTGCTGCTGCGCCTGTGCGGCGAGGTCCACGATGCGGGTCTCCTCGGGGAACAGCTGCTGGTAGCGCGCGATGTTGTCGGCGTCCTGCTTCTTCAGCTCGGCCCCGAGCCGCACCGCCTGCAGCGACTGCAGCCCGAACGCGAGCACCGCCCAGGCCACGGCCACGGCGAGGGCGACGCGCCAGGGCTGCGCGAGGCGCTGCCAGTTTTCCCGGCTGGAGTAGGCGCCCTGCAGCAGGTTGATCGCACGCTCGGGCCGGTAGCCCTTCACGAACACTTCGAGCGCGGACTGGTGGCCGGGCAGCAGCTCCAGCGGCCGGCCCAGCGCGGTGAAATCGTGCTCGACTTCGCGCCCCACGCTCAGCCGCAGCGGGATCAGGTGCTCGGGATCCGCGACCTGCAGGACCATCGCGAGGTCGCTGAGCGCGCAGGCAAAGCCGGTGTAGTAGCCCGTGCGCACCGTTACGCGGTCCGCCTCCGCATACGCGGTCCAGTGATCCGGCTCCGGTGGCGGCAGGCACAGCGTTTCCGGCACGACCGCGTCGGGACGCAGGCCGCGCTCGAGCAGGGGCGCGAGCCAGGTGTCCATGCGCGCGCGCGCGACGATCGCCACGGGATGCTCATCGGCGGCGCGCCGGCGCTGCGGGTCCAGCGTGACCGCGAAGTGCAGGGTCTCCACGTCTTCGGCGAGCTGGTCTTCCAGCGCGTAGGGCACTGCCTGCAGGATTTTCTGCAGGTTGCGCGCCGGCACGTTCGCGGTGGTCAGGCGCACGTCGCTGCCCGGCACGAACAGCACGATGCGCCGGCCGGCGGCGAGGCCGAGGACCTGGTCCAGCGGCGCGTGCTCGACCTTGAGGCCGAGCGTTTCATCGGCGCCCGTCAGCGCATAGGCCAGGAGGCCGTCGGCTGGCTGATCGCGGAGCTGCAGGTAGAGGGTGTCGCGCACTTATTCGGCGTCGGCGCTGTGGGCGAGTACGGTCGGTGTTGTGGATGACCGGTTGATCAGACTGTACAGCGCCACACGGCTGCTGCCAACGAAGACTTCGCCCTGGATCTGGAAATACCGGCTCTTCACGTCGTAGGGCGGTGCGCCGGCGTCGAACACCTGCTGCTTTTCAAAATCGCCCCTGGCTTTCGCGGGCTTGTCCTTGCGCTCCTCGACGAAGCGGTGAACTTTGGCCTGATCGGCGCCGGGCATGGCCAGCAGCACGGCTTCCGGTGCGGTGTTCACGTTGATCGAGGTCTTGGCCTCCGGCAACGCGGCGACCAGGTCCTTCAGCGCGTCGTAGAGCTTCGGCGTAATGCCTTTCACCGCCAGCAGCTCGGACACCACGGTGAACGGGCGATCAGCGGTGCGATAGCCCGGATCGAGGCCCTGGTAGGCGCCGTCCTCGGCGCCGTCCGGGTAGGCGGGGTTCTGGTCCGCGTCGCCCCAGTCACGGATGGCGCCGATCAGGCCCGGCGGGATTTCCAGGTCCCCGGGCAACTGCGCGAGCAACTGGCGGAAATGGGCTTCGTATTTGGCCTGCTCGAGATCGCTGGCCGGCAGCAGCAGGCTGTTGAGGTTGAAGCGTCCCTGCAGGTCCACGATGTGTCCGCGCAGGGAGCCTTGCTCGATCGGCAAGCCATCCACCGGCTGCGCCCAGGGCTCGTCGAAGCCGTCGTACTCGCGCTTGTCATCCTTCAGGATGCCGATGACCCAGGCTTCCACGCCGCGCGCGACCCACCACGCCGCCTCGGTGTCGCGCAGCGCCTCGGTGCGGTGGATGGACAGGCTCGTCGTGCTCATCAGCGCGGTCGCCGCCATGCTCGCCAGCGCGACGACCAGCAGCGCCGTGACCAGCGCCACGCCGCGCATCTTCTTCATGGCGTGGTCACCGGCGGCGGCGCCGTGATGAACGGCGGAGGCGTGCCGTTGCTGGCGCTGAACAGCAGGCGCACCGGCCCGATGTCCTTCAGGTGCAGCGTGAGCTCGACGGCGCGCGGTGGCGCGTCGGTGGACGGCGCGCCGTTCGCCGAGGCCGCGGGCCACTGCGCGTGCCACTCCAGGTCCTTGTCCATGAAGCGCCAGTCCGCGCCCTCGACCTGGTCGAGCACCGCCGTTTCCTGCAGCCTGGAATCGGGCGCCCGGTCGAGCACGCGCCAGTAGCCGCGCATCAGCTGGTGTTCTTTCGGGTCCAGGCGCCAGCTCACGCGCTGCAGCGCCGAGCGCGGCTGGGTGAGCGGGTTGCGCCAGCCGCTGCGCGTGAATTCCACCGCGCCGTCGCGCTGCATCACCAGCGCGCCGAGTTTCTCGCCGAAGTCTTCGCGCACCGGCCGCGCGCGCAGTTGCTGCAGGTCGTTGCGCAGCGCGAGATAGGCCTTCTGCAGCGCGACCGTGCGCGCCAGCGACTCGGCGATGTGCTCGCGCGACTTCATCACGCTGGCGAGCCCGCCATAGGCCATGACCGCCAGCACGGCGAAGATGCCGAGCACGATCATCAGCTCGAGCAGCGTGAAGCCGCGCTCGCGCCTCACGGGTTCCCCACGAAAGAGGAGAGCGCGGCGGCGTCGCCAGTGCGGCCTTCGGCGTGCACGCCGATGTCCACGCGCCGGACGTTCGGGTCGGCCGTCTCGGTCACCTTGATGTGCCATTTCCAGCGCAGGCCCGCCAGCTCGGCGTCGCCGTCGCTGTCGCCGGTGCCGGGCCAGTGCGCCTCGAGGTCCAGCTCGGTCAGGCGGTTGTGGGCCACCCACAGCGCAAGGGTTTTTTCGCGCAGGTATGCGGCGTTGTCGGCGTAGCGCGCCATGCCGGTGATGGCTGCGCCCATCGCCACCGCCAGCACGGCGACGGCGACCAGGATCTCGATCAGCGTGAAGCCGCGTTCGCTGCGCCTCACGACTCCTTGCGCTCCAGCTTCACGCGCCCGAGCACGTCACCCTGCAGCAAGAAGTGCGGCGCGTACTGCTTCGCGCGCACGTCGAGCACGAATTCGCTGCCTTCGCCGCTGGACAGCAGCAGCACCTGCGGCTTGAGTTCGGCCTTGGGGTCGGCCGCATCGCCGGTCTTGAGCGGCGTGACGCGGCGGCCTTCCACCGTGAGCGAGATGAACAGCGGCTCCGGCATCTCGCGGGTGCGCAGCGGGCCTTCGGCCACCGGAGCCCACTTGCCGTCCTTGAGCTGCAGGAATTCGTAGCCGGTGTCGGTCTGCACGAAACCGAGCTCGACGCCCTGCAGCACGGCCTGGTCCGAGGCGAGGGTGATCAGCTCCTGCAGGCGGCGCGCCTCGAGGCTGAGCCGCTCGTCGAGGCCGCGGTTGCCGATGGAAAGCACGGCGAAGGTGACCATGATGCCGATGATCACCACCACCACCATGATTTCCAGCAGCGTGAAGCCGCCGGAGCGGGCGCGCATCAGCCCTCGATGTTCCAGTTGCCCACGTCCGAGTCCACGCCGTCGCCGCCGGGCTTGCCGTCGGCGCCGTAGCTGAAGATGTCGTACTCGCCCTTCACGCCGGGATTCAGGTACTGGTAGGGCGTGCTCCAGGGATCCTTCGGCAGGCGCGGGATGTAGCCGCCGGACTTGTAGTTGCGCGCCTGTGGGTCGCCGGAAGGCTTGGACACCAGCGCCTCGAGGCCCTGCTGCGTGCTGGGGTAGTAGAAGTTGTCCAGCTTGTAGAGTTGCAGCGCGCTTTCGAGCGCCCGGATATCCTGCTGCGCCTTGGCGACGCGCGCCTTGTCGGGCTGGTCGGCGAGCTTGGGCACGATGATCGCGGCGAGAATGCCGAGGATCACCACGACCACCATGATTTCAATGAGCGTGAAGCCGCGACCGTTTCGTAATTTCATCCCTGAATGATAACAAACGCCTCCTTGCGGTCCCGTGACACCTGGCTCTGGCCGGCGCTGCTGATCCTGCTGATCGCGCTGCTGGGCCTGGGCGGCGAAACCGTGCGCGATGCCCTGCGCTTCGACCGTGCCGCGATCCACGCGGGCGAGTGGTGGCGCCTGCTCACCGCCAATTTCGTGCACCTGGGCGGGTGGCACCTGTTCCTGAATGCGCTGGGCGTCGTGGTGCTGGTGCTGCTGTGTCCGGAGCCGCTGCCCGGCCTGGTGTGGGCGCGACGCCTGGTGCTCGTCGGCATCGGCATGAGCCTGGGGCTCTATTTTTTCGTGCCGTCCACGCGCTGGTACGTGGGCTGCTCGGGCCTGATACACGGCCTGTTCGTGCTGGGGCTCGGGCGCCAGCTGATGCAGCAGCGCGACCTGATCGCCGCCGGCTGCCTGGCCTACCTGCTCGGCAAGATCGGATGGGAAATGGCCACCGGCGTGCCGGTGTCCGATGAGGCCGCGATCGGCGGCGCCGTGCTGGTGGAGTCGCACCTGTACGGCTCGCTGTCGGCGCTGCTGTATGGCCTTATATTTGGCGCCTTCACCGGGACGGAAACGTTCTGGCGCAAGAAAAAGCCGGAGGAGAAATGAAGTACGCCGTGCTGTTCCCGGGCCAGGGCTCGCAGGCCGTCGGCATGCTGTCGGCCCTCGCCGCCGCGCACCCGGTCGTGGGCCAGACCTTCGATGAGGCGGGCGCCGCGCTGGGCTGGAACTTGCGCGAGCTGGTTTCAAGCGGCCCGGACTCCGAGCTCAACAAGACCGCGAAGACCCAGCCGGCGCTGCTCGCCGCGGGTGTCGCGGCTTGGCGCGTGCTGCAGGCTTCCGGCCTGCCGCCACCTTCGGCGCTGGCCGGGCACAGCCTCGGCGAATACGCCGCGCTGGTCGCCGCGGGCAGCCTCGATTTCGCCGATGCACTCAAGCTGGTCGAGCTGCGCGGGCAACTCATGCAGGGCGCGGTGCCCAGCGGCGAAGGTGGCATGGTCGCGCTGGTCGGCCTCGACGACGCCTCGGTCGAAAAACTGTGCGCGTCCTACACCGGTGGCGGCGTGCTCGAGCCGGTGAACTACAACGCGCCGGGGCAGGTGGTCGTCGCGGGCTCGACCGCGGCGCTGGCCTGGCTCGAGGCCCATGCCAAGGGCGCGGGCGCGCGCCTGACCGTGCGCCTGCCGGTGTCGGTGCCTTCGCATTGCTCGCTGATGCAGCCGGCCGCGATCCAGCTTGCCGGGCGCCTGACGCAAGTGCCGTTTAACAGTCCTGCAATCCCGATCCTGCACAATCTCGACGCCAGTGTGCATCCGTCGCCCGTCTCGATTCGTAATGCCTTGCGCGAGCAGCTCTACAAACCGGTGCGCTGGTCGCAGACGATCCAGAAGCTCGCAACCGGAGGCGTGACGCTGTTTCTCGAGTGCGGTCCCGGCCGGGTGCTGGCGGGCCTGAACAAGCGCATCCTCGAAAAGGGCGGCCCGGCCAGCCTCTCGCTGGAAGACCCGGCGGCGCTGGAACAGGCGCGCGCGCTCATACAAGGAACCAAGGCATGAGATTGCAGGGGCAAGTGGCGCTGGTGACCGGCGCCAGCCGCGGCATCGGCCGCGCGATCGCGCAGCGGCTCGCGCGTGAGGGTGCGCGCGTGTACGGCACGGCCACGTCCGCTGCCGGCGCCGAGGGAATTTCCGCCGCGCTGAAGGCGCACGGCGGCGAAGGCCGCGTGCTCGACGTGCGCGATGCCACGGCCTGCGAAGCCATCGTCGAGGACATCGGCAAGGCGGCCGGTGCCATCGGCATCCTCGTGAACAACGCCGGCGTCACGCGCGACACGCTGCTCGTGCGCATGAAGGACAGCGACTGGGACGAGGTCATCGAGACCGACCTGTCGTCGGTGTTCAGGCTGTCCCGCGCGGTGCTGCGCGGCATGATGAAGGCGCGACGCGGCCGCATCGTGAGCGTTGGCTCGGTGGTCGGCGCGATGGGCAACCCCGGGCAAGCCAACTACTGTGCGGCCAAGGCCGGGCTGGTGGGCTTCACCAAGGCGCTGGCGCAGGAGATCGGCAGCCGCGGCATCACGGTCAATGTGGTGGCCCCGGGCTTCATCGAGACTGACATGACGCAGGGACTGGGCGCGGAGGTGCGCAAGGCCCTGCTGGACAAGGTGCCGCTGGCCCGGCTCGGGCAGGGGGAGGACATCGCGGCCGCCGTGGCCTTCCTGGTCTCCCCGGAAGCCGGGTACATCACCGGGGAAACCCTGCATGTCAATGGCGGCCTGCACATGGTCTAGGCCGGTGCTGGCGCAACCCCCGGTTTCCCGTAGAATACGCGCGCTTTCAACCCCACAAGTCCCACAAGTCCAATTTCCCGTTTAGGAGTCACCGATGAGCAGCCTGGAAGAAAAGGTCAAGAAAATCATTGCTGAGCAGCTGAGCGTCAGCGAAGACCAGATCACGCCGCAGGCCTCGTTCGTGGAAGACCTGGGGGCCGATTCTCTCGATACGGTCGAACTGGTCATGGCGCTGGAAGAAGAGTTCGAGATCGACATCCCGGACGAAGAAGCCGAGAAGATCGTCACTTTCCAGGATGTCCTGAACTACATCAAGTCGCACAGCGGCCAGAGCTCGTAAGCGGTCGCACCTGAAGCCCGCCGCGGGCGGGCGAGCGGCATTTCACAGACCTACCAATGACTCGTCGGCGCGTCGTCGTCACCGGCATGGGCCTTGTTTCGCCCGTGGGCTCCAGCGTGGACCTCGCCTGGGACAACATCCTCAAGGGCCGCTCGGGCATCCGCCCGATCACGGCCTATGACACCAGCCAGTACACGACCAAGTTCGCCGGGCTGGTCTCGGACGACTTCAAGATCGAGGCCTACATGGGGCCCAAGGAGATCCGCAAGACGGATCCCTTCATTCATTACGGCGTGGCCGCGGCCAAGCAGGCCATGAAGGATTCGGGCCTCGAGATCACCGATGCCAACCGCGATCGCATCGGCATCCTGGTCGGCTCGGGCATTGGCGGCATTGGCGGCATCGCCGAGCAGTGCCAGATCCTGCACGAGAAGGGCGCCCGGCGCGTGTCGCCGTTCTTCGTGCCCAGCACGATCATCAACATGATCTCCGGCTACATCTCGATCGACCTGGGCATCACCGGGCCGAACCTTGCCGTGGTCACGGCCTGCACGACCGCGACCCACGCCATCGGCCTGGCCGCGCGGCTCATCTCCACTGGCGATGCCGATGTGTTCCTCGCGGGCGCCGGCGAAGCCGGTTCGGCGCCTCCGGGCATGGCGGCGTTCTGCGCGGCGCGTGCGCTCAGCCAGCGCAACGATGCGCCCGAGAAGGCCAGCCGCCCCTGGGACAAGGATCGCGACGGCTTCGTGCTGGGCGATGGCGCCGGCGTAGTCGTGGTGGAAGACCTCGAGCACGCGAAAAAACGTGGCGCGCGGATCTACGCCGAGCTGGTCGGCTTTGGCATGAGCGGCGATGCGTACCACATCACCTCGCCCGCGGAAGGCGGCGACGGCGCGCGGCGCTGCATGCAGCTCGCGCTGAAGGATGGCGGCATCAATCCGGAGCAGGTGGATTACATCAATGCGCACGGCACCTCGACGCTGGCCGGCGACGTCGCCGAGACCACCGCGGTGAAGAGCGTGTTCGGCGAGCACGCGTACACGCTCGCGGTCAGCTCGACCAAGTCCATGACCGGGCACCTGCTCGGCGCGGCCGGCGGCGTCGAGGCGATCTTCTCGATCCTCGCGCTGCGCGACCAGGTGCTGCCGCCGACGATCAACCTGGAAAACCCGGACGCGGGCTGCGACCTCGACTACGTGCCGGGCCATGCCCGAGCGCGCAAGCTCGAGGTCGTGATCTCGAACTCGTTCGGCTTCGGCGGCACCAACGGCACCCTCGTGTTCAAGCGGTACGCCTGAGCCGTTGATGACCCTGCGCGCCACGCACGCGGGCTCCGTAGACCTCCTTTCGCTGCACCGCCGGTTTCCGGCGCTGTACCCCTTCCTGCTTCAATCCGTCGCCGGCCATCCACAGTCGGGCCGTTACGACATCCTGTTCGCGTTTCCCGGCCGCGCATTCACCGACCAGACCCTCGGGGCCGTCGCCGGCGATTTCTTCTGCGAGCTTTCGGCGGCGCTGGCGCGCGAGCGCTGCGAGGCGCCGGACGACCTGCCGTTCGCCGGCGGCTGGTTTGTATTGCTCGGCTACGAGGCGGCGCGCCGCATCGAGCCGCGGCTGAAATTGCCGGCATCGCCCTACGCCTTGCCCGAGGCGCTGGCGGTGCGCTGTCCCGCGGCGATCATTCATGACCGCGAGGCCGGGCAGGTGCACCTGGTCGCCGAGCAGGACCCCGAGCAGATCCGCCGCATGTGGGCCGATCTCGCCACGGCCAGCCGCGTCGCGCCGGGCGGCGGCGCGCTGGTGCGCAGCGTCACCGAGGAGCCGCCGCAGCGCTTCCTGGAGGGCGTTTCGAAGATCCTTGACTACCTCGCCGCGGGCGATGTGTTCCAGGTGAACCTCTCGCGCGCCTGGCAGGCCGAGCTCGCGCAGGACATCACGGCGGCCGACCTGTACGCGCGACTGCGCGTCAGCAATCCGGCGCCCTTCGCCGGCATCGCGCAGTGGCAGGGCAGCGCCGTGCTGAGTTCCTCGCCGGAGCGGCTGGTCGAAGTGCGCGGGCGCGAGGTGCAGACGCGCCCGATCGCCGGTACGCGGCCGCGCAGCGATGCGCGCGAGCTGGACGATGCCTTGCGTGCGCAGCTGATCGCCAGCATCAAGGAGCGCGCCGAGCACATCATGCTCATCGACCTGGAGCGCAACGATCTCGGCCGCGTGTGCGAGACCGGCAGCGTCACGGTCAGCGAACTGATGACGGTGGAGTCCTACGCCCACGTGCACCACATCGTCTCGAACGTGCGCGGCCGCCTGCGTGCGGGTGCCGGTCCCGGCGAGGTGCTGCGGGCGGTGTTCCCGGGCGGCACGATCACCGGCTGCCCCAAGGTGCGCGCAATGGAAATCATCGCCGAGCTCGAGGGCGTGGGCCGCGGGCCGTACACCGGCGCCATGGGCTACCTGGGCGTGGACGGCCGCATGGACCTCAACATCCTGATCCGCTCGCTGGTGGTGGAGGGCCGCCGCGTGTCGTTTCGCACCGGCGCCGGCATCGTGGCGGACTCCGACGCCGATCTCGAGCTGGCCGAGACGCGTACCAAGGCCCGCGGCCTGCTGGAAGCGCTCGGGGCGGTGGCACAATGAACGCGCCCTGGCTCAACGGCGCACCGGCCGCATCGGCGCTGGCGACGCACCGCGGACTGCATTACGGCGATGGCGTGTTCCGCACCTGCCTCGTGGCCGCCGGCGAAGTGGTGCTGCTCGAGCGCCAGCTTGCGCACCTGGCGCGCGACGCGGCGAGACTCGACCTCCACGGCGATCCCGCGGCATTGCGCCGTGAGGCCCAGTCGCTGGCGCGCGGCCTGGAACGCGGCGTGCTGAAGCTGATGCTGCTGCGCGCCGGCGGCGAGCGCGGCTATCGCAGCAAGTCCCGCGATGCGGACCGCTTGCTGTGCACGTACCCGCTGCCGCAGTATCCGCAGGCGAGCCGCGGCATCCGCGCGGAGCGCGCCAACTTCAAACTTGCCACGCAGACGACCTTGGCCGGCATCAAACATCTGAACCGCCTCGAACAGGTGCTCGCCACGCGAAACATCGCGCCCGGCGTGGACGAGGTCGTGCTCGAGGATGCCGAAGGCCG
>JAYUGN010000229.1:0-4328 GCA_043767605.1 Gammaproteobacteria bacterium | reverse complement strand
CATGATTCGCGTCCGCCACGGATAGTCCAGCAGCGCCTGCCGGATCGAAGCGACGGTCTCGACCGCCAGATCCACGCCATGCAGTTCGGCGCCGATGGTCCCGCCTACAGGTCCGATCTCGAAGGATTGGCCGGACATGTTGCATCCTTCCGCGGTTCGCCGCGGCAGTCTGGCACGATTTCGCGACGGCGGGAAACCGGCGCCGGGATACATGCGGCGGCGGATGCTGTATGAAGGCGCCGCCGAACCGCCCAGCGCGGCGCGCGCTAGCGGAAATTCAGCGGAAATGAGGAATGCATGATCAAATTTTACTATAATCTGGCGCCCAACCCGACCAAGGTGGCGCTGTGCCTGGAGGAAATGGGCCTGCCATACGAACTCGTTCCGATCGACACCCGCAAGGGCGAGCAGCACGAACCGGCCTATCTCGCGATCAATCCGAATGCGAAAGTCCCGGCGATCGTCGACGGCGACGCCACGGTGTTCGACAGCAACGCGATCCTGCTGTACCTGGCCGAGAAAAGCGGAAAGTTCCTGCCCTCCGGATCGCCGGCGGTACGCGGTGAGCTGCTGTCCTGGTTGATGTTCGTGGCAACGGGGGTCGGTCCGTTCTCCGGCCAGGCGGTCCACTTCCGGCACCATGCGACCGAGAAGCAGCCCTACGCGCACAACCGCTACCAGTACGAGGCCCATCGCCATTTCAGCGTGCTTGAAGCCCACCTCGCCACGCGCCGCTACATGGTTGCCGACATGTATTCGATCGTCGACATGGACGTCTGGGGCTGGGCGCGCATGCTCCCGTTCATCCTGGGCGAAGGCGCCTGGGAGAAATTCCCCAACCTGAAGCGGCTGCACGACGAAATCGGGGCGCGCCCCGCCGCCGCGCGTGCGATCGGATTGAAGGACAAGCACAAATTCAAGGCCGAAATGGACGACGAGGCGCGCGCACACATGTTCAAACACCTTGCCATGAGCGCTGCCTGATGCCCGGCTGGAGGATCAAAAGCGTACGCCGAATCCCAGCCTGAGCATGTCATGGCCGCTGAAGTTTGCATTCGGGTCGAATACGATGCGCCCAAAGTAAGGCGCGCGATCGTAGGTCACGCCGATGCCCGTGCGCCGTACGCGTTCGCCCGCATCGCCCAACGGCCCGCGCCGCTGCGACACGTCGATGGTCCAGCGCTGGGCCGGGTCATCCGAGGTCCTGAGCAGCGCGTGAACCACGGTCTGCCCCGTGCCGAGCCGATCGTCATGAACCGCGTAGAAGCTGGCGCGCATTCCGTGCGGGAGATCGGCGACCACGCCGAGGGTCACGGCGTCGTTCGGGTCGAAATTAAGGTTGAAATAGGGCTTCAGGTTGGTGCGCCCAAATCCCGTAATCAGCCGCACGCTGCTCCTGCCTATCTCCGCCTGCGATGCGAATCCGAGAAATCCCCGCGTCGCGGCCTGGCCTGACAGCAGCGCTTTCCCCCAGTCGAATGAGAACCCCCGCTCCAGTCCGGCGCGGGTCTGCTGGAATTCATCCGCCCGCCGGTAATGCCCCAGCCAGAACACGTTCGCATCCCGCGTGGCGCGCAGATTCAGGTCAACGCCGTCGCGTTCGGCCTCGGTGCGGTGGTGCGTGTACGTTAGCTTCCAATCGATCGGCTCAGCGCCGCGCGCCGCCGCTGGCGCGAGGACCGCCAGCACCCATGGCAATATCGAAAGGCAGCGATTGATTGTCGTCAAACCGCAGCGCGTCGGGATGATGAGGTTCTTCATCAGCTGCATTCCGTTGTCAGGCGCCTGCCCGCGTGTGCTCACGCCGCCGCCCAAATTTCCGACAACACCTCCGCCTGTTCGAGCACCGTCTGCGTCGCCTTGTCCTGTTTGTCGGGCGGGTAGCCGTACTTCCGCAGGATGCGCTTGACGATGACCCGTAGTTGGGCGCGCACGTTCTCGCGCACGGTCCAGTCGATGGTGACATTCTTCTTCACGGTCGCCACCAGCTCGCGGGCGATGTCGACAAGCGTCGGTTCGCCGAGCACTTTCACCGCGCTGTCGTTGACTTCCAGCGCGTCGTAGAAGGCCAGCTCGTCCTCGGTCAGCTTGAGCGCCTCGGTCCGCTTCTTTCACCGGCACGCGGATGCCGTCGAAGTTGTCGGTCAGCTCGGCCAGCGGACGCTTACGCCACTCACCCGCCATACCCAAGCTCCTTCAGGTTGGCGACGATGGCGGCATCCAGCTTCGCGGCTTCCGCCTGCTGCGCGCGCAGCGTCGCGGTGAGCCGCTTCATCGTTCATCCCCCTCGCGGCTGAGCTCCGCCTCGATCTCCTCAATGCTGGGCAGATTGGTATCCAGCGGCTTGGGCAGTGCGCGCACGAGTTGATATTCCGCCACGCCGATGGGCTTGCTGATCCCGGAGAGGGCGTATTCGGCGACGAGGCGGTTCTTGGTTTTGCAGAGCAGGAGGCCGATGGTCGGCTGGTCGTCCGGGGCCTTGATTTGGGCGTCCACTGCGGCGAGATAGAAGTTCAGTTGGCCGGCGTGTTCGGGCTTGAAGGCCACTCCCTTGAGTTCCACCACCACGTAACATTTCAGGCGGGTGTGATAGAAAAGCAGGTCGATGAAAAACTCGTCGCCATCCACTTCCAGTCGGAATTGCCGCCCGACAAAGGCGAAACCTGCCCCGAGTTCCAGGAGAAACCGGGTGATGTGCCGAATGAGGGCGTTCTCGATGTCGCGCTCATGGGCTTCGCCGCCAAGGCCGAGAAAGTCGAACAGATAGGGGTCCTTCAAGGCTTCGATGGCAAGCTGGGCGTGCGGCGTGGGGAGGTGGCGGTCGAAGTTGGTGATGGCGACGCCCTGGCGCAGGTGGAGTTGATTCTTGATGTGAACATCCAGCGTGGGCCGCGA
This sequence comes from Gammaproteobacteria bacterium, assembly GCA_043767605.1. GTDB lineage: Bacteria > Pseudomonadota > Gammaproteobacteria > Nevskiales > Nevskiaceae > JACPFV01. The sequence continues at coordinate 1,433 of JAYUGN010000229.1, read as the reverse complement.
CCAGCCGTGCTGGATGACTTGGGCCGCATACCATTCGCGCTCGGTGTCCGCGGAAACCTTGGTGAGGAGGGTGACGAGGTGGAACCAGGGCAATTGGGCAGCAGGCTGCTGCCCAATTAGGCCAGCGGGACACATCTGGGCGAAGAACTTCATGTATTTGAGGTTGCGGCTGGAGAAGCCTTTCATTTCCGGGAAGGCTTCGCGGAGGTCGGCGGCCAGGCGGTCGATCACTTTGGCTCCCCAGCCCTGACGGGTCTGCCGTTCCAGAATCTCGGCGCCGATGTGGTGATAGAGCCGCACCAGCTCCTGATTGACGGCAAGGGTGGCCCGCTGCCGGGCACCGGAGATGCGGGACTTCAGGCTGGCCAGCCAGTCCGCGTAGTCGCGAGGGATGATGGATTTGCGATCGGCCATGGCCGAGCCCTTTATGGCCTTCTTCTTACCCGCCATACCCAAGTTCCTTCAGGTTCGCGGCGATGGCGGCGTCGAGCTTCGCGGCCTCCGCCTGCTGCTCGCGCAGCGTCGCGGTGAGCCGCTGCATCTTCTCCTTGAACGGCTCGCCGTCGTTCTCCTGCACCTCGGCGCCGACGTAGCGCCCGGGCGTGAGCACGTGGCCGTGCTTGCGGATTTCTTCGAGCTTCGCGGCCATGCAGAAGCCGGCCACGTCGGCATAGGGTGGCAAATGAGCGCCCGCGCCCTTGTCGCCGCGCCAGGCGTGATAAGTGCCGGCGATCTTGGCGAGGTCGTCGTCGGTGAGTTCGCGGTGGGTGCGGTCCACCATGGAGCCCAGTTTGCGGGCGTCGATGAAGAGCGTCTCGCCGCGCCGATCGCGAAATCTTCCAATTTTTTTATTGCGTGCGAGGAACCACAGGCAGACCGGGATCTGCGTCGAGTAGAAGAGCTGTCCCGGCAGCGCCACCATGCAGTCCACCAGGTCGGCTTCGATGATGGCCTTGCGGATCTCGCCCTCGCCCGATTGGTTGGAGGACATCGAGCCGTTGGCGAGCACGAAGCCGGCAAGCCCGGTGGGTGCGAGGTGGTGGATGAAGTGCTGCACCCAGGCGTAGTTGGCGTTGCCCGCGGGCGGCATACCGTAGGCCCAGCGCTTGTCGTCCTTGAGCAGCTCGCCGCGCCAGTCGCTGTCGTTGAAGGGCGGGTTGGCCAGCACGTAGTCGGCCTTGAGGTCGGGGTGCGCGTCCTTGTGGAAGGTGTCGCCGTGGCCGATCTGCGCGTCGATGCCGCGGATGGCGAGGTTCATCTTGGCCAGGCGCCAGGTGGTGTAGTTGGATTCCTGGCCGTAGATGGAGATGTCGCCGAGCTTGCCGCTGTGGGCCTCGATGAATTTCTCGCTGCTGACGAACATGCCGCCCGAGCCGCAGCAGGGGTCGTAGACGCGGCCCTTGTAGGGCGCGAGCATCTCGACCAGCACGCGC
>JAYUGN010000228.1:0-4337 GCA_043767605.1 Gammaproteobacteria bacterium | reverse complement strand
ACGTGATGCTGCCCGGCATCGCCAGCTGCCGCGAATGCCACAGCGATCCCGGCACCCTCAACCGCATGGGCAGCGCCTGCGTGGACTGCCACGGCTTCCACACTGCAAAGCACGCGCTGTTCGGCGAGCCGGCGAAATGAAAACCTCGTCATGCCCGCGCACGCGGGGATCCAGACCCTGGATGCCCGCCTTCGCGGGCATGACGGCAATCGCGGGAATGACGGCACTGCTCGCCGCCTGCTCCGGCGGCAGCGGAGGCATTGACGGCGGCGGTTGCGACGGCCATTGCAGCGATACACCCACGAGCCTCAGCGTGGCGGAGGTGCAGCGGGTGATTGCGCAAGGCGCGGCCGAGGCCGGCGCGCGCGGCGCGAAGGCCACGCTGGCGGTCGTGGATCGCAGCGGCAACGTGCTCGGGGTGTTCCGCATGACCGGCGCCGACACGCTGATCGCCACCGACGGCGGCCGCGGCGTCACCGGCGGGCTCGACGGCCTCGACGGCACCACGCTCGGGGTGCCGGACACGCTCGCCGCGATCTCGAAGGCGCTCACCGCGGCTTACCTCAGCTCCGAGGGCAACGCCTTCAGCTCGCGCACCGCCAGCCAGATCGTGCAGCTGCATTTCTATCCCGGCGAAGAAGGCCAGCCCTCGGGCCCCCTGTTCGGCGTGCAGTTTTCGCAACTGCCCTGCTCGGACTTGAGCACGCGCTACGACGGCATCACGCGGCCGAGCGTCGGCCCGCACCGCGCGCCGCTGGGCCTGTCGGCCGACGCGGGCGGGCTGCCCCTCTACAAGAATGGCGCGCTGGTCGGCGGCATCGGCGCGATCAGCGACGGCGTCTACGGCGTGGACCGCAACATCCGCGACCGCGACATCGCCGACGACGAAGTGATCGCGCTGGCCGCCAGCGATGGCTTCGAGGCGCCTGCGGATCGCCGTGCCGACCGCATCACCGTGGATGGCAAGCCGCTGCGCTTCATCGACGCGCTCGGTTCCGACCTCGCGACGAATCCCGCGAGCGCGGCGAGCTTCGCGAGCATTGACGGCATCGCGGGCAATCGCGTCGCCGTGCCCGTGTACTCGACGGCGACGATCGTCGCCGGCACGCCCTTCGGACAGGCGGCTTCCGGTGTGCGCCCTGCCACCGGCGTGTTCGCAGCGCTCGACGGTTTTGCCATCGTGGACGCCGCCGACGCCGTGCGCTATGCGCCCATCGGCGGCAGCGACGCCAGCGTGACGGGGGCAAGTGTGCTGACGGCGCCGGAAGTGCAGCAGCTGCTGGCAAGCGCGCTCACCGTGGCCAACCGCGCCCGCGCGCAGATCCGCCGGCCCCTCGGCACCCCGGCGCGCGTGACGATCTCGGTAGTGGACAGCTTCGGCGAGGTGCTGGGCGTCATGCGCTCGCGCGACGCGCCGCTGTTTGGCGCCGATGTGTCGCTGCAGAAGGCGCGCACCGCGGCGTTCCTGTCGAATGCCAATGCCGCGGCGGACCTGAACGCGACCGCCGCGGCGGCCTATCTCGGCGGTGGCAGCTCGAGCATCGCCGGCTACGTCACGGCAACCCGGAACTTCCTCGCGCGGCCCACCGCGCTGGCCGATGGCGCGATCGCGTTTTCCGCGCGCGCCACCGGCAACCTCGCGCGACCGTCCTTTCCGGATGGACTCGCCGATACGACCGAAGGGCCGCTGTCGAAGCCGCTGTCCGCCTGGAGCCCGTTCTCCACCGGACTGCAACTGGATCTCGTGAACAACGCCGTCGGCCAGCACGTGGTGTTCGTCGCGGGCGGCGGCGGCAGCGACACCGCAGCCGGCACCTGCACTGGCCTGCCCGTCACCGCCAACGGCAGCAACCGCCTGCGCAACGGCGTGCAGATTTTCGCCGGCGGGGTGCCGATCTACCGCGCCGGCGTGCTGGTCGGCGCGATCGGCGTCTCGGGCGATGGCGTCGACCAGGACGACATGATCGCCTTCCTTGGCCTGCACGAGGCCGCCGCGATCCTCAACACCAACCTCGGTAACGCGGCCACCGACATGCGCGCCGACACGCTCGAGCCGCAAGGCGTGCGGCTGCGCTACGTGCAGTGCCCGCAGGCGCCGTACTGGGGCTCGGCCGAGCAGAATGTCTGCACAAACAAATGAAAATGAATTTCTCGCCAAGCACGCCAAGGACTCCAAGGAAAAGCCCCGTCTTCTTGCTTGGTGTTCTTGGCGTGCTTGGCGAGAAACGTTTTTGGGTGACTCTCGCACTCGCCTTGGCGATGGGCACGGCCAGCGCGGCGCCCGACCTGCGCAAGCGCCCCGGCAGCGCGCCCAGCACGAGCACCGCGGCCGAGCCCAGGCTGCGGCAACGCCCTGGCGAAGCGCCGCGCGATACGAACGCGCCAGCCGCATTGCCCGATCCGAACCGCGCCACCGGTCTCGCCGCCGTGGCGCCACCCGATTCCACGCGCGCGCCGCCGCCGGCGCCGGTGCCGGATCGCTGGCGCCTGCTCGAGACGCTGAAGTTGTTGCCGGAGCGCTGGTACGACCCGTATCACCAGAACGCGTTGAAGGGCGACAAGCCGCTGCTCGGCGAGCACGGCTTCCTGAGCCTGTCCCTGATTTCGGACACGGTCTACGAACCGCGCCGGCTGCCGACGCCCGTCGGGCCGCAAAGCACCTCGCAGGGCGGGTCCGTGGACATTTTCGGCGGCGGCCGCCAATGGGTCGGCAGCCAGAGCATCGTGTTCTCGGCGGTGTTCATCGAGGGCGACACCACCTTCAAGCCGCCCGAGTACGAGATCCACTTCACGCCGGTCTACAACCTGACCGACGTGCACGCGCAGGAATCACGGCTGCTGCAGATCGACCCGCGTGGCGGCGATACGCGCGACGACCAGCACCTCGGCGTGCAGGAGCTGTTCGTCGACAAGCACTTGCGCAACGTATCAAGCCGCTACGACTTCGACAGCGTGCGCGTGGGCATTCAGCCCTTCTCGAGCGACTTCCGCGGCTTCCTGTTCCAGGACAACCAGCTCGCCCTGCGCGTGTTCGGCACACGCGCCAACAACCGCGTGCAGTACAACCTCGCCTGGATCCGCCGGCTCGAGAAAGACACCAACAGCGGGCTCAATGACCTCGGCGCGCCGCTGCGCAACGACGACCTCTACGTCGCCAACGTGTACCTGCAGGACGCGCCGGTGCTGGGCCACACCTCGCAGCTGATCGTCGCGCACAACCGCAACCGCGAGACGGAGCTGTTCTACGACGACAATGGTTTCCTGGCGCGGCCCCTGTCCTTCGGCAACGAGCGTCCGCGCACCTATCAGGTGACTTATCTCGGCTACAACGGCGACGGCCACTTCGGGCGCGTGAACCTCACCAGCTCGCTGTACTCGGCGCTGGGACGCGAAAGCGCCGGCCCTTTTCGCGATTCGCCGGGCCGCATCAAGGCCGGTTTTGCCGCCGCCGAGGCCTCAATGGATTTCGACTGGACGCGCGTGCGCCTCACCGGCCTGTGGGGCTCGGGCGAGAACGATCCGTTCGACGACGAGGCCAACGGCTACGACGCCGTGTTCGAAAACCCGATCATCGCCGGCGCCGACACCAGCTTCTGGATCCGCCAGCCGGTGCCGCTGATCGGCGGTGGCGTGGTCGCGCTGTCGGCGCGCAATGGCGTGCTCAACAGCCTGCGCCACAGCAAGGAGCACGGCCAGAGCAACTTCACCAATCCCGGCATCCAGCTCGGTGGCCTGGGCGCCGACTTCGACCTGCTGCCGCAGTTGCGGGTCTCGCTGAACGCCAACCACCTGGCCTTTGATCGCACCGCGGTGCTCGAGGTCGCGCGCAACCAGGGCGGCATCTCGCGCGAGATCGGCTGGGATCTTTCCACCGCGCTGAACTGGCGGCCGTTCATGCAGCAGAGCATCGTGCTGCGGCTCTCGGGCGCGGTGCTGCTGCCGGGCGAGGGTTTCAAGCAGCTCTATCCCGACACGACGCCGTACTCCGTGCTCGGCAACCTGATCCTGGCCTACTAAAAGCAAATGCTTTTTCCTTGGTGTTCTTGGCGTGCTTGGCGTGCTTGGCGTGCTTGGCGTGCTTGGCGAGAAATGCCTTTTCTTGTCTTGCTGGGCTTCGCTGCGCTCAGCCCAGCCTACGCAGCGGAGCCGGTACCCACGCAGGCGGAGGCCGTGCCACCGCAGGTCGGCACCCGTTCGCCGCGCACGCAAGCCGCCGCGGCGGCCGCGCAGAAGAGCGAGGGTTGCACCGGCTGCCACACCGCCACCGACCGCAAGACGATGCACGCCAACGCGGCGATCACGCTGGGTTGCAGCGACTGCCACGGCGGCAATGCGGC
>JAYUGN010000227.1:0-4364 GCA_043767605.1 Gammaproteobacteria bacterium | reverse complement strand
GAACCCGCGAGCGCTTCGTCGCTGACATCCGGCCAGGCTTCGTTCGTGCGCCATGCGCGCAGGGACCTCACGCGCGCCTGCCATTGCCGCGTCGCCTCGCTCCAGGGCAGCGCCGCCACGCCGAGATGGCGCACGCCGGCCAGCATCGCCGCGCGCTGCAGTTCGCGCGCGGCATCGCCCCGCAGGGGCTTGCGCTGCAGCACCAGCGCGCCGAGGCGCCGCTGCTCTTCCGAAATCACCGCTTCCGTCGCCGGATCCCAGCGCACTTCGGCGGAAGAGACGATGCGATTGGCGTGATCGCGCAGCACTTCATCCTCGCCGATCGGGGCCGCCAGCCGGATGGCGCGATTGCGCGCGGGATCCCAGTGCGCGATCGCCAGCCACTCGCGCCCGGCCAGGGCATCGCGCTCGTACAGGCGAGCCTCGCCGCCGTCCTCGCACTGGTACAGCGTGTTCTGGCTCGCGCGGCGCCGCGCGATGCGCTCAGGGAACGCCCAGGACAGCACTCGGCCCGCTGCATTCGCATCGAACGCATCGTCGTCCGGTGCATCGGCGATGCGCAGCAGTTGGCGCACGGATTCGCGCGCACGGCCGCGTTCCGAGCGCAGCCGCTGCACCCGCGCCGCGAGATCCGTTTCGCTCGCGGAGTCGCGCTCCTCGAGCAAGGCCGCGATCCAGGCGGCGGTGCCGGCCAGGCCCTCGCGCTGCGCGCGCAGCAGCATGTGCGCCAGTCGGGGCGCCGTCGGCAACCGCGACAGCTCGCGGCCATGCGCCGTGATCCGGCCCGCATCGTCAATGGCCTCAAGCTCGCGCAGGCGCTCGCGCGCGTACGACCAGGCCGAGTCCGGTGGAGAATTCATCAGCGCCACCGCCTCGGGCCTGGCGACGCCCCAGGCCGCGAGCTCCAGCGCAAAACGCGTGAGATCCGCCGAGAGGATTTCAGGCGTGTCGTGTGCCGGCAACCGGCCATGCTGTTCCTCGCTCCAGAGCCGGTACGCCGTCCCGGGTCCGAGGCGGCCCGCGCGTCCCGCTCGCTGCTCGGCCGACGCGCGCGAGACCCGCACGGTCTCCAGCCGGTTCGCGCCATCGCCCAGGTCGAAGCGTGGCGCGCGTGCCCAGCCAGCGTCGACGACCGTGGTCACGCCTTCCACCGTCAGGCTGGTCTGCGCGAGGTTCGTGGCCAGGATCACCTTGCGCGTGCCGTCGCGGGTCGGCATCAGCGCAGCATCCTGCTCGGCGCTGCCCAGGTCGCCATACAAGAGGTGCACCGCGGCGCGCACGCGATCCCCGAGGGCACGCTGCGTGCCGCGGATTTCGCGCACGCCCGGCAGGAACACGAGAAGGTCGCCGGTCGTTTCTGCAAGCGCCGCCTGCACGCCCTGCGAGGTGATGACGGCGATATCGTCGCTGCCGCGCGACGGCCGGTACTTCACGCTGACCGGGTGCAGGCGCCCTGAGCTCTCGACGACGGGCGCGCCGCCGAGAAGTTGCGACACCGCGCCGATGTCGAGCGTCGCCGACATCACCAGCACGCGCAGGTCCGGGTTGAGGTTTGCGCGCGCATCGAGCGTGAGCGCCAGCGCAAGGTCCACTTCGAGAGAACGCTCGTGGAATTCGTCGAAGATGACCAGGCCGACGCCCGGCAATTCGGGGTCGGCCTGCAGCCGCCGCGTCAGCAGCCCCTCGGTGATGACCTCGATGCGCGTGCGCGCGGAGATCTTGCGCTCGAAGCGCACCTGGTAGCCCACCGTCTCGCCCACCTCTTCGCCACGCAGGAAAGCCATGCGCCGCGCGGCCTGCCGCGCCGCGAGCCGCCGCGGTTCGAGCACCAGGATTTTCTGGCCACGAAGCCAGGGCTCGTCGAGCAGGGCGAGCGGCACCAGCGTGGTCTTGCCGGAGCCGGGCGGCGCCGACAGCAGGGCCTGCTTGTCCCGCGCCAGCGCGGCCTTCAGGGCCGGCACCGCTTCGAGGACGGGCAGATCGGGAAGAGGCCGGCTCATGCCGGGATCATAAGCAGTTCCGCTCCACTATCATCGCCTTCCAATGAAAAACCTCCTGGGCGACCTGCTGGGCCTGCTGGACCTCGAAACCCTCGAGGTGAACCTGTTCCGCGGACAGTCGCGCGACTTGGGCGGCAAGAGCGTCTTCGGCGGCCAGGTCATCGGCCAGGCGCTGGTGGCGGCGGCCCGCACGGTCGAGGGCTCGGTGCCCCATTCCCTGCACGCCTACTTCCTGCGACCTGGCGACATGGCCGAACCCATCGTTTACGAGGTGGACCGCGTGCGCGATGGACGCAGCTTCACGGCCCGGCGCGTGCAAGCCATCCAGCACGGCCAGCCGATCCTGTCGCTGATCGCCTCGTTCCAGCGCCCGGAGCCCGGCCTCACGCACCAGATCAAGATGCCGGACGTGCCGCCACCGGAGGCACTGGCGTTCGCGCACGACTTGCGGCGCCAGTGGACCGAGGCGTATCCCGGCCTGCCGGAGCGGGCGCGCAGCGCCCTACTGCGCAACCTTGCCATCGAGTTCAAGCCGGTGAACCCCTGGAACCCGCTGAAGCCCGAGGTGCGCGAGCCGGTGCAGTACATCTGGATCCGGGCCGCCGCCGCGCTGCCGGACAACCCGCTGCTGCACACCTGCGTGCTGGCCTACGCCAGCGACTTCAACCTGCTCTCGACCGCGCTGTTCCCGCACGGCAAGTCGTGGTTCTCGCGCGAAATGATCGTGGCCAGCATCGACCACGCGCTGTGGTTCCACCGCGAGGTCAAGGTGGACGACTGGCTGCTGTACGCAATGGATGCGCCGACGGCGCAGGACGCGCGCGGTTTCTCGCGCGGCCAGATCTTCGACCGCGCCGGCCGCCTGGTCTGCTCGGTCGCGCAGGAAAGCCTGATGCGCTTCGTGCCCTCCGCCGGCGCTGCGGGCCAGCCCCTCCCCGAGGGAGAGGGAAAAAAGTGAGCGAGATCGAGCTGCACCGCAAGCTGCTCGGCGATGCCGTGCGCAACGAGGCGCTGGCCGAGGCGCTGCACCGTACGATCAAGCCCGGCTGCTCGGTGGCGGACCTCGGTGCCGGCACCGGTTTCCTGTCGTTCCTCGCGCGAAAACTCGGCGCCGGCCATTGTCATTTGTACGAGTACAGCGGCGCGCTGGCACTCGCGCGCGAGATCGCGCAGCGCAACGGCATCACGGGACTCACGTTCGTCGAGGCGCATTCGACGCAGGTGGCGCGGCCGCCGAAGGCCGACGTGGTGATTTCCGAGACGCTCGGCAACTTCGCCCTCGAGGAAGGCCTGCTCGAGACACTCGCGGATGCGAAACGTTTCCTGAAGCCAGGCGGCACGCTGCTGCCCTGCGGGCTCTCGCAATTCGTGGCGCCGGTGACCTCGAAACGCCTGCAGGACGAGATCGACATCTGGCCGCACGTGGGCCACGCACTGGATTTTTCGGCGGCGCGCGAACTCTCCCTCAACAATATGTACGTGCGCACCGTGAAGCCCGCCGACCTTCCCGGCAAGGCGGCCGCAAGGCTCTGGGACGAAATCGATTTTTCACCGAAGGCCGGCGTGAAGCTCTCCAGCGTGCGCGGCGGCCGCGTGCAATGGAAAGCCGGCGAGCTCGGCGGCACCGTGCACGGCTTTGCGCTGTGGTGGACGGCGCAGCTCGTGCCCGGCGTCGCGATCACGACCTCGCCTTTCGAGGCCGCGACGCACTGGGAACAGGTTTACCTTCCGCTGCTCGAAGCGGCCAGCGTCGAGGGCAGCGAGGTGCTGGAACTGGAGTTGGGCAGCGACACGCGGCGCGGCGTGGACGTCAGCTGGAACACGTCCGTCAGGAATGGGCGCGTGAAGCGCGCCGGCAAGGCGCTCAAGGCCCAGCGCCAGGAACTCAGCCGGGGCCGATTATAGGGTGCCACCACGGGGTCTGACCCCAATTTAGAGCGCGAGGCGCCACGCGATCCCGGCGATCGCCCCGACGGTCAGCGTCGAGCGCAGGGCGAAATAACCGGGCAGCGTGTCGAGCGTGCGCTCGCGCCAGAAATCGGCGAGCAGCAGCAGCGCGAACACCACCATCATCGCCTCGATCCGCAGGTTCCCGGCCAGCGACATGGACAGCCAGGTCAGCAGCATCAGGACCGAAGCGATGAACATGCCCAGCACGCCCGCCGGGCCTTGGATCGCCGGCAGCGCGAAACCCCAGAAGGTGCCGGCGAGGAACGCCGCCAGGAGCGTCACGTAAGCGATCCACATGGCATCGAGCCAGGCAGGGGCCGTACCCGGTGCGAGCGTGAGCCACAGCGGGCCGGCAAAGAACGGCAGCAATCCCGCATATCCAAGCAGCGTCACCAGTATCGGCAGTCGCATCGT
>JAYUGN010000226.1:0-4366 GCA_043767605.1 Gammaproteobacteria bacterium | reverse complement strand
AAGCGCAGCCGAGCCGGAGCCGCGAAGCGGTGGCGCGAAGGGCCGACGAGACATGGCGAGTCGGACCGAGCGGCAGCTCGGCGAGCCACGGAGCAAAGGCAGCGCCCAGCCCCCACGCGCCAAGCTACAGGTTTTCGTAGCGCCCCAGGTCGAACAGCCCGGCCTCGACCGGATCGGTCCGTTCCATATAAGTGGTGAGGTCGTGGAAGACCTCCCAGAAATCCGCGCGCGTGCGCCGCACGCCCCAGTCCTGCACCACGGCTTCAAGCTGCGTGTCATCGGTGACCGCCGCAAGCCTGGCCACGAACGTCTCGAGGTCGCCCAGCGGGACGTCGAAGATGAAGTTCGGATAGCCGCCGACGACGCCGGGCAGGATCGTCAGGGTGTCCTGCTCCGGCAGCCGGCGCCGGTCTTCGCCGAGGAGGAAGGCGACGTTGCTGTGCGCGCGGTTGTGGATCAGCGAATACATAAGGTGCTCACCGCCAGCGGCGGTGACGCGCAGCACCACCATCTCCGGCAGCAGCTTGATGACCGGCACCGCGGCAGCCGTCGTCGCGGCGAAACGCCGCAGCGCACGGTTGGCCCGCTGCGTCGCCGCGTCCTCGCCGGGCAGGCGGCAATCGCCGCGCGCGCAGCGATTGATGATGTCCGGCGGGCCCATGACCTTATGCATGTGGGCGTACAACTGCGTGGCGAACTCGGCTTTCGGATCCCGGGTCTTGAAGGCCATGTGCGTGGGCACGGTGTCATCCGGCGCCGCATAGGTCGTGAACAGCTTCACCTTGCCGCCCTCGGCGTACCAGGCGCGCCGCAGCGGGTCGCGCGCCGCGCGCGGCAGGAACCGCAGGAAATTGTATTCGCCGTCGTTGCGGATGAGGTCGAAGTACAGGCGGGTCTGCAGCTGGTGCGAGGCGCTGCCGAAGACGTTGAAGTTCACGACCAGCTCGTAATAGGTGCGCTCGAACAAGGGATAGTCCAGCACCCAGAGCGTCTCGGGCACGGCGCCGTGCAAGCCGCGCTGCACCGCCGCGTTGTCGTGGTGCCGGAAGATGGTCAACAGCGCGTCGCGGTTCCAGCCATCGCCGTCCCAGAGATCGTGCAGGTCCGGCCCGCGCGCCTCGGCCTTGCGGTAGCCGGCCTGGCGCAGCTCGATGTAGCGATTGCGCTGGTCGCGGTACTTCTCCCACTCCGCGTGCGTCCCCACCAGGTCGGAATCCTGGCCCGGCACGCCGAGCAGCGGCGTGGCCTGGCGCCGGTACGCGGCATCGTTCACATAGCGCTCGGTCGCGGGATTTTCGAACATCACCCAGAACTGGTCGCGGATCACGTCAGTGGCGATCTGGCCGCTGCACACCGGGCCGCGGATGAACGTGCGCACGAAGAATTCGGCATCGTCGAGCAGGAACTGGTAGCGCGCGCGGGCCGGGATCGCGGCAAACGTCGCGAACGCATTGGCGCGGTCGGCCTCGGCATAGCCGGGCGCCGGGCCCGCGCTCCAGGCCTGGCCGAAAAACAACTGCTCGAAGCGCGCCAGTTTCTGGCGGCTCAACGGATACGTGATATGGGTCTTGTAGGTGATCGTCTCGGTCAGCAGGCGGAAACGATAGTGAAACTCACCGCCCGGTTCGTCGTTCGGCCTGACGGAGGCGACCGGGATCAGCTCCGTGCCGGGTGGCGTGCGCGACCGCAGCAGCTCGAAGAAGTGCGGCTTCTTTTCGCCGGTGAAGTAGAGGTGAGCGATGAACAGGTGCTCGAACAGGTAGCGCGCGACCAGTTGCTCGCGCGCGCCCGCGCGATTCAGGTATTGCTCCCATTGCTGCACCGCTGCCAGCTCGGCGGGGCTGGCCTGCAGCTGCGAAGGTTCGACGACGCTGCCCTCGGCAACCCAGGTCTTCAGCGTCCGGAATTCGGGATCCGTCAGGCCGCTCACGGCCCAGGGCATGCCCTGCAGCGGACGCTCCCGGGCGTAGTCACCGAACTGGTCCATCGCCGGGCATTCGTTCTTGCGGGTCCGGCTGAAGTCCAGGCTCTCGGGAAGTTTCGAGCCTGCCGGCCACGGATGCTGGCGTCCCAGCTCGACCATGCCGTAGATCAGCGAGGCCTGCAGCGGCGCGGCCTTGTCGCCCACCGGCGCGTAGCGCGTGGAGAAAAATCCCTTGCTGCGCCACTCCGGCGTGCTCAGCGCATCGATGCCGAGCCGCGTCGGGTCCATGTCCTGCTTGCGCTTGCCGTTATAGATTTTCGTTGCGTTGGCGCCACGCATGACGCCGTCGCCGCTGGTGAGCTTGAGCTGGCAAGGCGCTTCAGTGCAGGAATGACAGGCGGCGCACTTGGCCTCGAAGATGGGCTGCACATCCTGCTGGTAATGCACCGTCTGGCGCGCCACGGCCGGCGGCGCCTGCTCCTCGTAGGTCGCGGGCCGGCTGCAGGCGCAGGCGAATCCCAGCGACAGCGCGATCGCCGCCCTGCGGAACGAACCGGCTTGCCGGAAATTCATTTCCGCTAGACGCCATCTTTTTCAAGGCTGCTGCCCGCGGCGGGCCGGGACGTCCTTGCAAACTCCAGGGCCTCGTCGAGCGCCTGCATGAACTCGTTGACCTTGATGGGCTTGGTGAGGTACCGGAAGAACCCGGCCTCCAGGCCCCTGACAATGTCATAGGGCATGGCATTGGCGCTGATGGCCACCACCGGGATGTGCCGGGTCGTCAGGTCGTCGAGCAGGATTTTCAAGGCCTGGATGCCGCTGATGCCCGGCAGGTTGATGTCCATAAGGATCACGTCGGGCGCATGGTTGCGCGCCAGCTCGATGCCGAAAGTCGCGTCCTCCGCGCTCAGCAAGCGCAAGTTCGAGCGGCGCGCGATGAGTTGCTCCACCAGCCGCAGGTTGGCGGGGTTGTCCTCCACATAAAGCAGCGTGCGCGCCACCGCCGTGCCCTTTGCAATTCGCGCGGGCCGCGCGCCCGACCTTTCGTCCGCGCCGACGGCAAGCATGGGCTCCTCCGCCCGCAACAGCTCCACCCAGAACACGCTGCCCTGGCCGACGGCGCTTTCTACGCCGATCTGGCCCCCCATCAGTTCCACCAGGCGCTTGGTCATCACCAGGCCGATGCCGGTGCCCTGTTCGCCGCCGGCCTCCTGGCCCAGGCGGTTGAACGGCTGGAACAGCTGCGCCAGTTTTTCCGTCGACAGGCCGGGACCGGTGTCCTTGATGCTGATGCGCACGCCTTCCGCGGACACCAGGTCGCAGGCGATCGTCACGCTGCCGCCGGGCCGGTTGTACTTGATGGCGTTGGACAGCAGGTTGATCAGTATTTGCTTGACCCGCGTGCGGTCGGCGCGCACGAAACAGGCCTTCTCGAAACTGCAGAAGTTCATGCTGACCTGGTACTTCTGCGCCTCCGGCTCGATCATGGCGCGGCAATCGCGCAGCACCGCGTCCAGTGACATCGGTTCCTGCGACAGCAGCAGCTTGCCGGACTCGATCAGGGCCAGGTCCAGGATCTCGTTGATCAGGTCTAGCAGGTACCAGCCGGCCTGCAGGATCTGGCCGGTGCTCTCCTTCTGGTTGGCGGTCTGCGGCGGGGTCTCGGATTCCATCAACTGGGCGAAGCCGAGGATCGCGTTGAGCGGCGAGCGCAGCTCGTGGCTCATGTTCGAGAGGAAATCCGATTTCGCCAGGTTGGCTTTTTCCGCCGCCGCCGTGGCGCTCTCCAGCTCGGTGTTCTTGTCCAGCAGCACCTGGTCCAGGCGCTTGCGTTCGGTGACGTCGCGCGCGGTGGCTAACACGCCCTGCAGCTTGCGGTCGCGGTCATAAAAAGTGGTCGCGTTGTAGGACACCACCGTCATCTTGCCGTCGCGCGCGCGCGCGGTGAGCTCGTGGTTGGTGACTTTCTTCTCGCTCAATACCAGCTTGATCGCGGCCTCGGCCCGCTCCGGGTCGGTGAAGTAGTTCTTGAACGGCGCGCCGATCAGCTCGTCACGGGTGCAGCCGGTCAGCGCCTCCATCTGCTTGTTGACGTCGGTGATAATGCCGGCCGGGTCGGTCGTCATCAGCGCGTCAATGTTGGATTCGATCAGGGAGCGCGTGTAGAACTGCTGGTCGCGCAGGCGCTGGTCGAGCTTTTTCTGCTCTTCTTCGACCTGCTTGCGCGCGGTGTTGTCGGTGCCGATCAGCAGGTAGCCGATGATGGCCTTCTGGGCATCGCGCAGCGCGGTGACCGACACCACCGCCGGAAAGCGGCTGCCATCCTTGCGGATATAGGTCAGCTCGTAGATGTCCTCGATGCCGCGCGAGGCCTTGAACACCAGCGCCTCGAAGCCCGGCGTGATCGGCGTCCCGAGTTCGACGCTCAGGGCCTTGGCACGC
>JAYUGN010000225.1:0-4455 GCA_043767605.1 Gammaproteobacteria bacterium | reverse complement strand
TCGAACATCCTCTCGGGCTTCACGGGCGCCACGCCCAACACCACCTACGGCGAGAACATCGGCGTCATGGCCATCACCAAGGTCTACAGCGTGTGGGTCATCGGCGGCACCGCCTGCATCGCCATCCTGGTGTCCTTCTCCGGTAAGTTGGCGGCCATCATCCGCAGCATCCCGGTGCCCGTCATGGGCGGCGTGTGCATCCTCCTCTTCGGTGTCATCGCCGCCGCGGGCATCCGGATGCTCATCGAAAAGAAGGTGGACTACACCCAGTCCCGCAACCTGATCCTCACCTCGGTGGTGCTCATCAGCGGCATCAGCGGCGCTGCCGTGAAGCTGGGCACCGTTGAACTGAAGGGCATGGCCCTCGGCACCGTGGTTGCCATCTGCCTGAGCCTGCTCTTCTGGGGCTTCGACCGCCTGGGTATCAGCAACGACACCGAACCCCAGCACTGAAGAGCCACTTCGGATCCAACCCGCTAGACTATCCCTTGCGTGCCCATAGCTCAGGTGGATAGAGCAGCGGCCTTCTAAGCCGCAGGTCGCACGTTCGAGTCGTGCCGGGCGCGCCACTTGATTGCGCAGTTAGCGGGTTTTCGGAGCGGTTGATGCCACCGGGGCTGGCCTACGTCCTGGCAGGCGGCGCTGCGCCTGATTGCGGTATCGTGCCGGGAAAGTGCAGGTCTTGGGAGGGATCATGCGCATCGCATCCCACGTGCTCGCCTCAGGTTTGGCCCTGGCGTGCTTCGGCGCCAACGCGGCCGACGTCGCGAAACCCGCCGCGACAATCGAAGACGAATTCGAAATCACCCACAGCCACGAGCGCGACCAGTGCCGCATCGTCGGCGCGACCTTCTACCGGCTTGCCGAGCAGCGGAAGGCCGGCAACGACGAACACGGCGCCACGCGGCGCGTGCAGGACTGGCTGGCCGGGCTCAGCCGCACCGGCAGCCACAACCAGAAGGATTACGCCGGCGCCGTGGCCGGCACCGCGAGCTTCGTCTACAAGCAGGCGGGCCTGAACTCGATCTCGCTCGGCGGTTTCGGCAAGGCTTCGTGCCTGCTGGAATTCGCGTTCGACCGCGATCCGGCGCGCAAAACCGCCGGCATTGTGGAGCTGTACAAGGCCACCGTCGCCTGCCAGAAGGACCACCCGGGCGACACCGCCAACGGCGCGCTGTCGGGCTGCATCAAGGATGCCGAGCTCGCCATCGTCGAGCGGGTACGCACGGCGCGTATCGAAGTGAAATAAGGCGGGCGCCCTCGCAAAGTGGCGTAGGCGGGAGCTATCAGCGGCTGACGACGCCCTTGGTGGCCAGCGCTTCGCGCAGCGCCTCGATGCGCTTGCGGTTCACGCCAAAGTCGTAATAGCCGATGCGCGAAGAGCTGCGCACCTCGATGCGGCCGTTGTCGCGCAGCATCAGCTCGAGGTCGTCGGTGTAGAAGTGCCAGGGGCTGACCACTTCCGCGTGCAGGTAATGCGCATCGCCCTGCACGATCGTCGTGCGCTCCGTGCCGCGCACCGCCTCGATCGCCGCCGCCCAGGCCTTGTCGGCCGGCGCCTTCAGCACCAGCGCCGCGACCTTGTGGTCTTCATCGGCGGACAGGCTGCTCACGCAGTGCGGGCCGCCGTCGCAGGCCGACAGCTGGCTCGGCGCCGGCGTATTGGCCGGGCCTGAAGCCGTGGCGCAGGCGGCCAGGCCGGCGGCCAGACCGGCGGTGAGCAGCAGCGAAAGGCGAAGCGGGTTCATGCTCCCTGTACGGCCTTCAGGTACTTGCGGATGCGCGCCGCGTTGGCGCCGAGGTCGCTCTTGCCCACGCGCGACACCGAGCGCACGTCGATGCGCGTGTGGCCCGGGTCGAACTGGTGTACGCGGATCACGATGTCATCCTTGAAGCCGAACCACGCGGTCGTGTCGGTGGCCTCGATCTGGCCGTCGGCCAGCTCGGACGCGGCGACCTGCCAGCCCATGGCCTTGGCCGTGGCCAGTGCGCGCGGCCAGGCCTTGTCCACGGTTTCCTCGAGCATCAACGGCTCGATGTCCGGGTAGGCCTTCTGCTGCTGCTCGCCCACGTCCGGATCGTACTCGACCGAATTGGAATCCTTGCCGCGCGCTGCCAGCAGCACCACGAACTGTGGCGGGCTGCGCGTGTCGGTCGTGATGTCGTGGATGGGTGGCACCGCCTGGGCCTGCTTCTTGAGCTGCATCGGGAAATAGACCGCGACGCCGCCGAGCACGAGGGCCAGCACGCACCAGAACACGCCTTTGCGCTGCGTGGCCCGCAGGATGAGGGCGATCAGCGCGAGCACCGCGGCGGCAACGCCGACGTAAGCGCCCCAGATCACGCCGGTCAGCGCGGTGTGCCAGTTCAGCACGCCAAATTTGTTCGCGGGACCCGCGAGCCCCACCATCGTGATCGCCACGACGGCCACGAGCAGCGCAGCGAATTGCAGCCACTGCAGAGTGCGGTTTTCCATTTTCATCGTCAGCTCCTCCGGTTCGGATCGTACGGCTCCAGGTCCAGCCCGGGTCTGGCGCCGGCAACGAGGTCGGCAACAAGTCGCGCCGAACCCGCCGCCAGCGTCCATCCGAGATGGCCGTGGCCTGTATTCAGGAACAGATTATCCATGGCAAAGCGCCCCAAGTGGGGCACTCCGTCGGCCGACACCGGCCGCAGGCCCGCCCAGGGGCTGGCGCGGGCCCGATCCAGCCGGGGCGCGAAGCCGGGGAACAGCGACAACAGCAGGCGGAAGAGGTTTTCGATGCGCGCCGGGTTCAGGCTGCGGTCAAAGCCGGCCAGTTCGGCCGTGCCGGCGATGCGCAGCCGGCTGCCGAGCGGCGTGACCGCCGCGTGGAGGGCGTCGTCGATGACCGGCATGCGCGGCGCGCCGTCCCAGCCACTGGCGTCCACCGTGATGGAGTAGCCCTTGACCGGTTGCAGCGGCAGCCTGGCGCCGAACTGCTGCAGGAACCGCGGGCTCCAGCAGCCCGCCGCCAGCACGAAGCTGTCGGCCGTGTAGCGCGCGCCGCCGGCGAGCACCGCCGCGATGCGGTCACCACTGCGCTCCACGCCGGTGACTTCCGCGCCGAAATGAAACTCGACGCCGAATTCCCGCGCGCGCGCCGCGAGGCCCTCGGTGAAGGCGCGGGCGTCCCCGGATTCGTCCTGCGGGCAGTGGATCGCGCCGACCAGCTGCGATTGCACCGGCGCGAGCGAAGGCTCCAGCGCCACGGCCTGCGCCGGCGTGAGCGTGCGCACCTGCAGGCCCATCGCGGTGAGCATCTGCGTGCGCGCCTGTCCGTCCGCAAAGCCGCGCGCATCGCGGAACACCTTGATCGTGCCGTTGGCGAGCGCGTCGTAGGGCAGCTTCAAGTCAGCGCGCAGCGCGCGCAATTGCTCGAGGCTGTACAGCGCCAGCCGCAGGTTTTTTTTCGAGTTCGCGCGAAAACGCGCGGGCGTGGACTGGCGCAGGAATTTCAGGCCCCATCGCGCCATCGAGGGCAGCACGGAGGGCCGCAGCAGGAACGGCGCGTCCTCGCGGCCCAGCCAGCGCAGCAGGTGCCAGGCCAGTCCCGGCGCATTCCAGGGGTCGGCCATGCTCGGCGTGAGCATGCCGGCGTTGGCGTGGCTGGTGCCGGCGGCGGCCTCGGGCTCGCGCTCGAGCACCGTCACGTCGCAGCCGTGGCGCGCCAGGAAATACGCAGTGGTGACGCCGATGACGCCGGCGCCGACGACGACGACTCTCATGCGCCCCTCACCCGGCGCTTCGCGCCGGCCTCTCCCCGCACGCGGGGAGAGGCCATGCTTTCTTCATGTGCCTGAGTAGCCGGGGCCGCGCACCACGCGGCCGGGCTTGGCGCCGGTGTGCTCGCCATCCTTGAGCACCTGCACGCCATTGACGAACACGTCGCGCACGCCGGTCGAGTACTGCATCGGCGCCTCGAAGGTGGCGTGGTCCGCGATCGTCGCCGGATCGAACACGGTGACGTCGGCAAAGCAGCCCGGCTTCAGGCAGCCACGGTCCTTCAGGTTCCAGTTCTGCGCCGGCAGCTGGGTGATGCGGCGGATCGCATCGCCCAGCGTCGCGACTTTTTCGTCGCGCACGTAGTGGCCGAGGAAGCGCGCGAAATTGCCGTAAGCGCGTGGATGCGTGCTGCTCTTCAGGAACACGCCCTCGGGCGCCAGGGATTCTGCGTCCGAACCGAGCGCGACCCAGGGCTGCGACAACCCGAGCTTCACGTTGTCCTCCGACATCAGGAAGTAGACAGTGCTGACGCGCGTGTGGTCCTCGATGACCAGGTCGATGGCGGTGGCCTCCGGCGAGGTGCCGCGCAGGCGCGCGACTTCACCGAGCGTCTTGCCGGTGAGCTTCTTGAGCTTCTGCGTCTTGAAGCCGATCAGCAGCACCTTGTCGGCTGAGCCGGCGCCGAGCAGCAGGTTTTCCCAGGCGTCGGT
>JAYUGN010000224.1:0-12316 GCA_043767605.1 Gammaproteobacteria bacterium | reverse complement strand
TCTTCGAGCTGACCGGCGGTGCGATGCGCAAGCAGGTGAGGCTGGATATCGGCGCGCGCACGATTGTCAGCGTCACCCAGGTGGCGCTCGACAAGGATTACGTGGCGGCAGGCCTGTCCGACGGCTCCGTCCTGCTGTTCAAGCTCAACTACGTCGCCACTTACCCGAACGACAAGCGCTACATCGACCCGACGGTGGATTTCCCGTATGGCACCGCGCCGATCGCATTCATGAACGAACCGGCCGCCTCGCTGAGCGTGCGCGAGACGAGCGACGGCCTGCTGTTCGCCGGCGTGGATGCGGCGCACCAGGCGCACCTGCGCACGATCGCCATCGAAAGCAGCCTGATGGGCGACAAGACGCTCACGCCGGGCGCGGACACCGTCGTGGCGAGCAAGGTGGCGCCGGAGCGGGTGCTGCTGAGCCCCTCGGGCGAGTGGCTGTACGTCATTGACGCGGCGCACGGCCGCATCGGCATGAGCCGCTTGCATTCCGGCAGCGCACCCGAGTTGACCGATACCGAGCAGCTCGATGCTAAAATCCTGTCGGCCCGTTTTCTTGCCGGCGGCAATTCGCTGATCACGGCCGATGATGCCGGCCGCATCACGCAGTGGTTCCCGGCGCGGCGCGCGGAGACCACGGGCGATGGCGATGCGATCTGGTATCTCGCGCGCGTGCGCAGCTTCAAGACGCCGGAGGGCGGGGCGGTTACAGCGCTCGGCGCCGAGCAGCGCCGCCGCGTGTTCGCGGTCGCCACCGAAAGCGGCCGCATCGGCCTGTATCACGCCACCGCGCAGAAAGAGCTCATGGAGCTGGACGCCGGCGGCCCGGTGGCGGCGCTGGCCTTCGAGCCGCGAGCCCGCTCGCTGATCGCGCTGCGCACCGACGGCAGCCTGCGCAGCTTCGCGCTGTCCAACCGCTATCCCGAGATCTCCGTCTCCGCGCTGTGGGACAAGGTCTGGTACGAGGGTTACGACCAGCCGGCGTATCTCTGGCAGTCCTCGGCCTCGAACAGCGACTTCGAGTCGAAGTTTTCGTTCGCGCCGCTGACGCTGGGCACGATCAAGGGCGCGTTCTACGCGATGATCTTCGCCGTGCCGCTGGCCGTGCTCGGCGCGATCTTCACCGCCAATTTCATGGCGCCGCGGCTGCGCCAGGTCGTGAAGCCGACAGTCGAGGTCATGCAGGCGCTGCCGACGGTGGTGCTGGGCTTCCTCGCGGGCCTGTGGCTCGCGCCTTTCGTCGAGGCGCACCTGCCGGGCGTGTTCCTCACCTTGATCGTGCTGCCGCTGGCGATCCCGGTGGCCGGGTATTTCTGGATGCGCATGCCGGACCGGATTCGCTACCTCGTGTCGCCGGGCTGGGAAGCGGCCTTGCTCGTGCCGGTCGTGATCGGCGTGGTCTGGTTCTGCTTCGCGCTGGCACTGCCGCTGGAAGAACTGTTCTTCGGCGGCAACATGCAGGTCTGGCTCGACCACACGCTGGGCATCGGCTACGACCAGCGCAACTGCCTGGTGGTCGGCATCGCGATGGGCGTTGCGGTGATCCCCGGCATCTTCTCGATTGCCGAGGACGCCATCTTCTCCGTGCCCAAGCAACTGACTCTTGGCTCGCTCGCGCTGGGCGCAACGCCCTGGCAGACGCTGACGGGCGTGGTGCTGCCGACGGCGAGCCCCGGCATCTTCTCGGCCGTGATGATCGGCCTGGGCCGCGCGGTCGGCGAGACCATGATCGTGCTGATGGCCACCGGCAACACCGCCGTGATGGACATGGGCCCGTTCTCCGGCATGCGCACGCTGTCGGCCAACATCGCGGTCGAGATGCCGGAATCCGAAGTCGGCAGCACGCATTTCCGCCTGCTGTTCCTCGCCGGCCTCGTGCTGTTCCTGTTCACCTTCGCGATCAACACCGCGGCGGAAGTCGTGCGCCAGCGCCTGCGCGACAAGTACGGCAACCTGTGAACGCGCCCATGGAACGCAGCCTCGGTGCGCAAAGCCTGCGCAGCGTGCGGGCCTACGTGGAGTCGGGCACGCCGTACGTGTGGCTGACGGCCGCCGCGATCGCCACTTGCGTCATCGTCGTCGCCGCACTGCTGCTGCTGATCGCCAGTCGCGGCATGCCGTACTTCTGGCCGGCCGACGTGGTGGTCGCTTCCTACCTTGAACCGCACAAGCCGGCCGTGCCGGTGATGGCCGAGATTGTCGAGACCGAAGCCGTGACCACGGCGCGCCTGCGCTCCGCGGGCCTCAACGTCAGTGAGGCGCAAAGCCACTACGACCGCCTGCTGCTGAAAGTCGGCAACCGCGACAAGTACGGCGCCGACTTCCGCTTCCTGCTCGGCGATTTCCTCACCGACCGCAAGTACCCCGATGACGTGCTGGTGCTGGAGCGCATGGAGTGGGGCAATTTCTACGGCACCCCGGTGGCGGTGAAGCAGGCCGGCGCCGTCGTCGCCTCCGGCAGCGAGGCCTGGGCCGCCTGGCAGCCGCTGCAGGCGCGCGCCAACGAGCTGCGTGCGAAGGTCCGCAAGATCGAGCGCGGTGAGATCGGCACGGTCAACTACCGGCTCGAGAAACAGCGGCTCGCGCGCCGCACGCTGGAGCTGGCGGGTCGCACGCCGCAAAGCGATCCCGCGCCGTACGCCGCGCTGGACGCCGAGCGCAAGGAGCTCGACGCGCGCTACACAGAACTTCAGGCCGAACTCGCGAAGCTCTACGAGGAAGAGACCCGCGATTCACTGATCATGAAGACGGTGGAAGGCGAGGAAGTGGAAATCCCGCTCGCCAAGATCGTGCGCGGCTACCAGCCGAACGCCATGGGCGTTGCCGGCAAGCTCGGCTTCTACGCCGTGAAGGTCTGGGATTTCCTCACGGAGGATCCGCGCGAGGCCAATACCGAGGGCGGCATCTTCCCGGCGATCTTCGGCACCGTGCTGATGGTGCTGCTGATGTCCATCATCGTCACGCCGCTGGGCGTGGTCGCGGCGGTGTACATGCGCGAGTACGCGCGCCAGGGCCTGATGACGCGGATCATCCGCATTGCCGTCAACAACCTCGCCGGCGTGCCCTCGATCGTGTTTGGCATGTTTGGCCTGGGCTTCTTCGTCTATTTCGTCGGCGGCAGCCTCGATGCGCTGTTCTTCCCCGAGGCGCTGCCGTCGCCGGTGTTCGGCACGCCCGGCATCCTGTGGGCCTCGCTGACCTTGAGCCTGCTGACGCTGCCGGTCGTGATTGTCGCGACGGAAGAGGGCCTGGCCCGCATTCCGCGCTCGCTGCGCGAGGCCTCGCTGGCGCTCGGCGCGACCAAGGCCGAGACGCTGTGGCGCGTGGTGATCCCGATGGCGAGCCCCGCGATGATGACCGGCCTGATCCTGGCGGTGGCGCGCGCAGCGGGCGAGGTAGCCCCGCTGATGCTGGTCGGCGTGGTCAAGCTCGCGCCCTCGCTGCCGCTGGATGCGAACCTGCCGTTCCTGCACCTGGAGCGCAAGTTCATGCACCTGGGTTTCCACATCTACGACGTCGGCTTCCAGAGCCCGAACGTCGAGGCCGCGCGACCGCTGGTGTATGCCACCGCGCTGCTGCTGGTCCTCGTGATCGTGCTGCTGAACCTGGCCGCGATCCGCATCCGCAACAAACTCCGTGAGCGCTACAAGGCGCTCGAGCACTGATGAGAGCGCCCCATGCAACACCTTAAAGACCTGCCCGTCGCCCTCGAAGTGGAGGGCCTCAGCCTGTACTACGGCCAGAAGCAGGCCTTGAAGAACATTTCGCTGACGATCGCGCAGAAAAAAATCACGGCCTTCATCGGCCCCTCGGGCTGCGGCAAGTCCACGCTGCTGCGCTGCTTCAACCGCATGAACGACCTGATTGACGGCTGCCGCATCGAGGGCGCGATCAGGCTCTACGGCCGCAACATCTTCGAGCCGGCCGTGGACGCGGCGCAGCTGCGCCGGCAGGTCGGCATGGTGTTCCAGAAGGCCAACCCGTTTCCCAAGACCATCTACGAAAACGTGGCCTACGGCTTGCGGCTCGCGGGCGTCAACAAGAAGCGCCTGCTCGATGAAACGGTGGAGTGGGCGCTCATGGGTGCCGCACTGTGGGACGAGGTGAAGGACCGGCTCGAGGACAGCGCGCTGGGGCTCTCGGGCGGCCAGCAGCAGCGCCTGGTCATTGCGCGCGCCATCGCGATCCAGCCCGAAGTCATCCTGCTTGACGAGCCCTGCTCGGCGCTGGACCCCATCGCGACCTTGAAGATCGAGGAGCTGATGAGCGAGCTGAAGGAGAAGTACACCATCGTCATCGTCACCCACAACATGCAGCAGGCGGCGCGCGTCTCCGACTACACGGCCTTCATGTATCTCGGCGACATGGTGGAGTACAGCAGCACCGACATGATCTTCACCAAGCCGGCGCACAAGCAGACCGAGGACTACATCACCGGCCGTTACGGCTAGTAAAAGGATTCAGCCATGGACAAGCCCCAGATCGGACACCACATCTCCCGCCAGTTCAATGCCGAGCTCGAGGACGTGCGCCAGCGCGTGCTCGCGATGGGCGGCCTGGTCGAGCAGCAGATCGCCGACGCCACCCGCGCGCTCGTCACCGGCGACGGCGCGCTGGGAGAGGAAGTCTCCCGCAACGACCACAAGGTCAACGGTTTCGAGGTCGGCATCGACGAGGAGTGCAGCCGCATCCTCGCGCGCCGGCAGCCGACCGCCAGCGACCTGCGTCTGGTCGTGGCCGTGATCAAGACCATCACGGACCTCGAGCGCATCGGCGACGAGGCCGACCGCATCGCGCGCATGGCCACCGACCTCGCGGCGCAGGAGCGCATCAAGGCGTCCTACGTCGAGATCGGCCACCTGTCGAAGCATGTGCAGCAGATGGTCCGCAACGGCCTCGATGCCTTCGCGCGCATGGACGCCGAGGCTGCGCTGGCCGTGGCCCGTGAGGATGTGGAGGTGGATCGCGAGTACGAAGCGCTGCTTCGCCAGTGCATGACCTACATGATGGAAGACCCGCGCACGATCCGGCACGTCATGGACCTGATCTGGTCGGTGCGCGCGCTCGAGCGCATCGGCGATCATGCACGCAACATCGCGGAATACGTGATTTATTTCGTGAAGGGCAAGGACGTGCGCCACATCTCCCTCGAGCAGATGGAGAAAGAGGTGAAGCAATAACGCCGTTGCCTCTCCCCGCTTGCGGGGAGAGGCCGCGCCGAAGGCGCGGGTGAGGGGAGAGGCCGCGCCGAAGGCGCGGGTGAGGGGGCCTCACACCGTCCTTGCGCAATAGCGGCTTCACAGGACCGTAACAATGCGCTGACACACTTCGCGCACTCGAAATGACCCCAAGACAGGACCGCAAGATGAAGAACGTGATGGCCCTTTCCGCGCTCGCACTGCTCGCGACCGGCTGCGCCAGCAGCACCGGTGGCTACCAGGGCGCCGAAACCGAGACGACCTACAACAAGCAGCTGGACGCCCAGCGCCTGGTGGCCGTCAGCAACAACGACGACTACTACGAGATCCGCAAGGACAACCGCATCATCGTGTTGTCCGATGCCAAGGACATGAAGCTGTGGCTCGACACCGGCGACATCGCTTATCGCGTCACGCGCATCGGTGGCGGCCCCAAGGGCGAGACCATGATCTTCGGCATCGCCGGGCCCGAGAACAAGAAGAAGGACGGCTTCGGCTCGGTGGAGATGTACGAAGGCCGTCGCATCGGTGCCGACAAGGATTTTTACGCCGAGGTGCTGGCCGACGGCAAGTGGTCTGTGTTCGGCACCTGGGCCGAGCTGGATTCCTTCCGCAAGACCGGCCGCGCTGAAGGCCTGGCCTCCGCCGGCTGGTCCGCGCTGAGCGAACCCGTGGTGGTGGCGCAGCCGACCGATTCGCTGACCGCGCGATTCCGCTCGGTGCATGGCACGGGTGCAGCCCCGGTGGCCGCTACGCCGGAACCGGCGCCGGCGGACGCCAAGCCGGCCGTCGTGAAGGCCAGGAAAAGGAAGTAGGCAGGCCTCGCCCGGGCGCCGGGAGGCCGCGCAACAGGTGACGTAAACTGACCGCGCCATGCCCGTGCGCGCCTTACTCGCTCTTGTTTTGCTGCCGCTTGCGGCGGTCGCTGCCGAGCCTGCAGCGCCGCCTGCCGCACCCGTCGCGCAGGTTCCCCTGACGCCGCTGACGACGGTCAAACCGAAGATCCCGGACTCCGCCTGCCAGAAGCGCCTCAGCGGCTACGTCGAGATCGATTTCGCCATCACGCCCGAGGGCAAGGTCGCTGACGTCAGGATCGTGAAGTCGGAGCCCAAGGAAGTCTTCGATGCGGCCGCGGCCGAGGCGTTCTCGCAGTGGACGTATCCGCCGGGCCCGCTGCCGACCAAGGGCCACCAGCGGCTCGCGCTCGGTTTCGCGGATTGCCGCTCGGAACAGCTGGCGCGCCCGCGCACGACAGCGACCGGTGGCGCCGGTGTCGACTGTGTTGCGCTCGCGGCGGAAGCCCGCGCGCAGGGCGACCGCTTCGAGGCGGTGGATGCGGCGCACCGCGTGATCGACAAGAATGGCGCGATGACGTTCACCGCGCCGGACCAGGGCTGCGTGATCAAGGGCCGCATCCTGGGCAATCACCGCAGCCTCACGGCCTACCTGGAGTTCCGCGGTTTCACGTTCGTCAGCGACCCGCGCGAACAGGAAGGTGCGGGCTTCTGGGTCTGGACCAACACCTTGAGCGCGATCGGCGACTGAATGGGTTCACGCAGCCACGCCATCCCGAAACGCGACCTGCATTTCGACCTGTCGAAGGTGGACCTGCGCAACTGGCACCCGCGCGGGCAGGTCACGGCGCATTTCTTCAACGTGCAGTCGATGCTGTTCCCGCAGGGCGAGCGCTTCTTCATCCGCAGCGTGCGCCACTACCGCGAGCGCATCCAGGATCTTGTGCTGAAGGAGCAGGTGGCCGGCTTCATCGCGCAGGAAGCGATGCACGGCCGCGAGCACGACGCGTACAACGCGCAGCTCGCGCGCATCGGCTACCCGGTGGCGTGGATGGAGAAGTGGGTCGAGCGCACGCTCTGGTTCGCCGACAAGACGATGTGGCCGAAGGACCAGCTCGCGATGACGGTTTCGCTCGAGCACCTGACCTCGATCGCCGCCGAGGATCTGCTGGACGATCCCCGCATCCTCGAGGGCGCCGATCCCGAGATGCAGAAGCTGTGGCGCTGGCACGCAATCGAGGAGACCGAGCACAAGGCGGTGGCCTTCGATGTCTACCGCGAGGTCGCGGGCGAGGGCGTCGCGGCCTGGCTGCGGCGCTGCACGATCATGCTGTCGGTGAGCTTCACCATGCAGCTCACGATCTGGCTGTTCCTGCTGGTCGCCACCATCCGCTCAGGTTCGTTCTTCCGCCTGCGCGACTGGGGCGAGCTGTTCTGGGGCTTGTGGGTGACGCCGGGCAGCTACCGGCGGCAGTTCCCGCGCTACTGGAAATACTTCAGCCCGCGATTCCATCCGTGGCAGGCCGACAACTACGCGCGCGTGCTCGAGTGGCAGAAGGCGCTGACGCCTTCCTAGAAAATCACCTTCGCGACGCCGAAGCCGATGGCGGCAACGAAGGCCGAGGCGGGGATCGTGAAGATCCACGCCCACACCAGGTCCCCGGCCACGCCCCAGCGCACGGCCTGCAGCTTGCGTGAGGCGCCGACGCCGACGATCGCGCCGGTGATCGTGTGCGTCGTGCTGACGGGGATGCCCAGCGAGGTGGCGAGGAACAGGCAGGCCGCGCCCGAAGCCGAGGCGCAGAAGCCGCCGACGGGCCGCAGCTTGGTGATGCGCTGGCCCATTGTTTTCACGATTCTCCAGCCGCCGAACATGGTGCCCAGGCCCATGGCCGCCTGGCACAGGATCACCACCCAGAATGGCAGGTCGGCGTCCTTGCCAATGCTGCCGGCGGAAATCAGCAGCACCCAGATGATGCCCATGGTCTTCTGCGCATCGTTGCTGCCGTGGCCCAGGCTGTAGAGCGCGGCCGAGATGTACTGCAGGCCCCTGAAGCTGCGGTCCATCTTGCGCGGCGTGGAACTCCGGCCGATCCATGCCGTGGCCACCATCAGCATGCCGGCGAGGAAAAAGCCGAGCAGGGGCGACAACACGATGGCCAGGGCGGTCTTGATGAAGCCCGAGGAGATCAGCACGCCGGTGCCGGACTTGGCCACGGCCGCGCCGGTCAGGCCGCCGACCAGCGCGTGCGAGGAGCTCGAGGGGATGCCGTAGTACCAGGTGATGAGGTTCCAGCTGATCGCGCCGGTCAGCGCGCCGAAGATCACGCGGTGATCGATGATCGCCGGGTCCACGATGCCCTTGCCGACGGTGGCCGCCACGTGCAGCCCGAAGAAGGCGAAGGCGATGAAGTTGAAGAATGCCGCCCAGACCACCGCGGCCTGCGGGCTCATCGCGCCGGTCGAGACGATGGTGGCGATGGAGTTCGCCGCGTCGTGGAAGCCGTTCATGAAGTCGAACGCCAGCGCGACGACGATCAGGAAGACCAGGATTTCGAAACTCATGGGCGGACTTTCTTCAGCCGTTCTCGAGCACGATGCCTTCGAGGATGTTGCCCACGTCCTGGCAACGGTCGGTGACCGACTCGAGCAGCTGGTAGATCTCCTTCATCTTGAACAGCTGCTTGGCGTCGGCCTCGCCGCGGAAGAGGCGAGCCATGGCGCTGCGCATGACCTCGTCGGCGTCGCCCTCGAGCTTGTCGATCTCCTTGCACAGGGCCAGGATCGCGGGGCTGTGCTTGAGGTTCGACAGCATCGACACCGCCTGCTGCACTTTTTCGCAGCTGACCAGGCAGAGGTCGGCGAGCTTGCGGGTTTCTTCGGTCACCGCCGTGATGTCGTAGAGGAACATGCACTGGCTCACGTCTTCCATGAGATCCAGCATGTCGTCCATGCGCGTGATCAGCCGGTGGATCTCGTCGCGGTCGATCGGCGTGACGAAGGTCTTGTGCAGCAGCTGCATGGTCTGCTGGGTGATCTTGTCGGCGGCATGCTCGATCTGCTCGATCGAACGCTTGCGCTCGGGCAGCTGGGCCACGTTGTCCATCAGGGCCCGCAGCTCCCGGGCGCCCAGGACGATCTGGGCGGCATGCTCGTTGAAATAGGTGAAAAAGCGCCCCTCGCGGGGCATCAGGCGTCCGAACATGGCGGTTCCTCGTTATTTGTGGCGCTAGCTTAACCCGTAAAATGCGCCTTCCATGCAAATCCCCCCAAGGCTTCGGCACGGCCTCCTGCTGGCGGGCGTCGTCGCTCTAAGCCTCGGTGCGCTCGTCTTCGCGGCCTATGTCCTCGACCTCGACCGCGAGGTCCGCACGCGCTTCGCCGGCGCGCGCTGGGCGTTGCCGGCACAGGTCTATGCCGCGCCCACGCTCATCTATCCGGGCGCCGCGCTCGACAAGAAGTCCTTCGCCCGCGAGCTGGAGCGGCTGGGTTACCGGCTGGCGCCGCGGCTGGCCGGACCGGGCACCTATTCGGTCGCCTCTTCGCGCATCGCGGTGCATACGCGGCCCTTCGTGTTCTGGGACGGACCGCAGCCCGAATCGAAGGTGATGATCGATTTCGAGACTGCCGGCGTGGCGCAGCTCACCGACCTTGTCTCGCACGATCCGCGCTCGCTGCTGCGGCTGGACCCCATGCTGGTCGGCAGCATCTACCCGAACGCGGGCCAGGACCGGGTGCTGGTCAAGCTCGACGAAGTGCCGCCGCTGCTGCCGGCGGGGCTGATCTACATCGAGGACCGCAACTTCGAGCACCACCTGGGCCTGGATCCCAAGGCGATCGTGCGCGCGAGCTGGGCCAACCTGCGCGCGGGCCGGGCGGTGCAGGGCGGCAGCACCATCACGCAACAGTTGGTACGCAATTTCTTCCTGACGCTCGAGCGCAAGTGGTCGCGCAAGGTCAACGAGGCGCTGATGGCGATCCTGCTGGAGGCGCATTACTCGAAGCGGGAGATCCTCGAGGCCTACCTCAACGAGGTCCACCTGGGCCAGGACGGCGGCCGCGCCGTGCACGGCTTCGGGCTGGCCAGCCAGTTCTACTTCAACAAGCCGCTGGCCGAGCTGCAGCCGCAGGAAATCGCGCTGCTGGTCGCGCTGGTGAAGGGGCCGTCGTACTACAACCCGCGCAAGCATCCCGAGCGGGCGAGGGAACGGCGCGACCTCGTGCTGGAAAACCTCGCGGGCGGCGGTTACCTCACGGGCACCGAGCTGTCGATTGCGCTGAAGAAACCGCTGGGCGTGCAGAGCGAGATCGGTGGCAACGTCGCGCGCTACCCGGCGTTCGTGGACCTGGTGAAGCGCCAGCTCACCGGGCAGTACGCCGATTCCGACCTCACCAACGAGGGCCTGCGTATCTTCACCACGCTGGAGCCGCGCGCGCAGGACGCGCTGGAGAAAAACCTGGTCGAGGGTCTGGCGAGGCTCGAGAAACTGAAGAAGGTGAAGAAGGCGCATCTCGAAGGCGCCGGCGTGGTGACCTCTGTCGAGGACGGCAAGGTGCTGGCGCTGGTCGGCGGCCGCGAGGTGCGCTTTGCCGGCTTCAACCGCGCGCTCGATGCGCGCCGGCCCATCGGCTCGCTGGCCAAGCCCTTCGTCTACCTCGCCGCGCTGATGCAGCCTGACCGGTACACGCTCGCCACCGCGTTGCCGGACGAGAAGATCGAGGTCCCGCTGCCCAATGGCGACACCTGGGCGCCGGGCAACTACGACAAGGAAGAGCACGGCCCGGTGCCGCTGTTCGTGGCGCTGGCCAACAGCTACAACCTGGCGACCGTGCACCTGGGCCTGGATATCGGCGTGCCCAGCGTGCGCGAGATCTTCCGCGCCGCCGGCATGCTCGATCCGCCACCGCCGGTGCCCTCACTGTTTCTCGGCGCCGTGGACCTCGCGCCGCTCGAGGTTGCGCAGATATACGGCACGCTGGCCTCCGGCGGCTACCAGACGCCGCTGCTGGCGATCCGCGAAGTGGTCACCAAGGAAGGCCAGCCGCTGGCGCATTACCCGCTGCACGTGCGCCAGACGCTGCCCGAGGCGCCGGTGTTCCTGCTGAACTGGAACCTGGAGCAGGTGATGCACATGGGCACCGGCACGTCCGCCTACAACTACCTGCCGCCGGCGCTGCGGCTGGCCGGCAAGACCGGCACCACCGACGACTTGCGCGACAGCTGGTTCGCCGGCTACGGCGAGGATCGCGTGGTGGTGGTCTGGATCGGCCGCGACGACAACCAGCCTGCCGGGCTGACGGGCGCGGAAGGCGCGCTGCAGATCTGGGCGCCGCTGGTGCGCGACCTGCGCGTGCGCAGCTTCAATCCCGAGCAGCCGGACGGCGTCGAGACGGTGATGACCGACGGTTGCAGCGGACCCATTGAGATACCCTATATCGCAGGCCACGCGCCGGTGGATGAAGCGCCGTGCAGCGGGCTGTTCAACTGGTTCAAGAAAATCATCCGATGACCTTCCGTCCTTTGCGCCCTGGCCGCCTTGCGCTGCTGGCGGGCGCAGCCTTGTTCGCGGCGTGCACACCGTTCATCGCCCAAAAGCCGGGTGAACCGGGTGAGCCGGGCAGCGCGGAGCCCGGCACGCCTGCGCGCCCGCATTACGTGATCAACGATCCGGCGCAGTACCCGCGCAGCGCGGAAGGCCTCAGCGGCCCGGCCGTGATGAAGCTCCTGCGGCAGTCGCGCGTCGAACTGGCCGCGAACAAGCCCGAGCAGGCCGTGGCGACGCTGGAACTGGCCCTCAACATCGAGCCGCGCAATCCCTTCGTCTGGCAGGAATTGGCCGCCGCGCACCTCGCGCGCCACCTGCCCGAGGAAGCCGAGCACGTCGCGGTGCGCTCCAACAGCTTTGCGCGCGGCAATCCCTGGGTCGAGGTCGCCAACTGGCGCACGATCGCGCAAGCGCGCGCGCAGCGCGGCGACACCGCCGGCGCCGAAGAGGCGAACGGGCACCTCGGCGCGCTGGTTGCCCGGCTGTCCGAGTGAGCGCGGTGAAGGCGCTGTTCGAGCCGGCGGGCCCGCTGGCGCGCGAGGTGGCGGGCTACGCGCCGCGCGAAGTGCAGTCGCAGATGGCGCAGGCGGTCGAGCAGGCGCTCGAGAAGCGCGAGACCGTGATCATCGAGGCCGGCACCGGCACCGGCAAGACTTTCGCCTACCTCGTGCCGGCGCTGCTGTCCGGCCGCAAGGTCGTGATCTCCACCGGCACGCTGAACCTGCAGGACCAGTTGTTCCACCGCGACCTGCCGCGCGTGCGCGCGGCGCTCAAGG
>JAYUGN010000223.1:0-12362 GCA_043767605.1 Gammaproteobacteria bacterium | reverse complement strand
CGCCCGGCCACATGGCCTGGCTCTCGGTCAGCGTGATGCCGGCGTTCTTCTCGACCTCCAGCAGCGTCCACAGCGTGGCCTTCTCGGTGTGCTCGGGGCAGGCCGGATAGCCGGGTGCCGGGCGGATGCCGGGATATTTCTCCTCGATCATCGCCTCGTTCGTCAGGTGCTCGGCCGAGTTGTAGCCCCAGATTTCCTTGCGCACGCGCTCATGCAGGCGCTCGGCGAACGCCTCGGCGAGCCGGTCGGCCAGCGCTTCGAGCAGGATTGCGTTGTAGTCGTCGTTGTCCTTCTTGAACTGCTCGACGCGCTCGGCTACTCCCAAGCCCGCGGTCACCGCGAACGCGCCGACGTAGTCGTGCAGGCCGCTGTCCTTGGGCGCGACGTAGTCGGCGAGGCAGCGATGCGGCACGCCGGCTCGGTGCTCGGACTGCTGGCGCAACTGGTGCAGGCGCGCGATCGGTGTGGTGCGCTCCTCGTCGGCATACACCTCGATGTCGTCGCCGACGGCGGCCGCGGGGAACAGGCCGCAGACGCCGTTGGCGCCGAGCCACTTCTCGGCGACGATGCGGTCGAGCATGTCGTTGGCGTCCTTGTACAGCTTGCGCGCCGCCTCGCCGGTGGCGGGGTTGTTGAGGATGTCGGGGTAGCGGCCCTTCAATTCCCAGGTGATGAAGAACGGCTGCCAGTCGATGTACTTGCGCAGCTCGGCCAGCGGGTAGTCCTTGAGCACGCGCACGCATTGCATGTGGCCGTGCTCCGGCGCCCAGGTGCCGGAGATCACGTCGTGTGCCTGTTGCGTGAACAGGCGCGGGCGGAACGGCTTGAACGATTTCCAGTCGATCGGCGTGCGATTGGCGCGCGCGGCTGCGAGCGGCACCGAGCGCTCCTGCTCGTGGCGCTGCGCGTGGCGCTCGCGGATGCCGTCGTATTCCTTGCGCGTCTCGGCCATCAGCTTGTCGCGCGAGGGCGCCTTCAGCAACGCGCTGGCCACCGGCACCGAGCGCGAAGCGTCCTTGACCCAGATCGCCGGTCCCGAATACTGCGGGGCGACTTTCACCGCGGTGTGCGCGCGCGAAGTCGTGGCGCCGCCGATCAGCAGCGGCACCGTGAACTTCTGGCGCTCCATCTCCTTGGCCAGGTGCACCATTTCGTCGAGCGAGGGCGTGATCAGGCCCGAAAGGCCGATGAGGTCGGCGTTGACCTCGCGCGCCGTGTCGAGGATCTTCTGGGCCGGCACCATCACGCCCAGATCAATGACCTCGAAGTTGTTGCACTGGAGCACGACACCGACGATGTTCTTGCCGATGTCGTGCACGTCGCCCTTGACCGTCGCCATCACGATCTTGCCGAGCGCGCGCGCTGCCTCGCCCGGCTTCTTCTCGGCCTTGATGAAGGGTTCCAGGTAAGCCACGGCCTTCTTCATCACGCGCGCCGACTTCACCACCTGCGGCAGGAACATCTTGCCGGCGCCGAACAGGTCGCCGACGATATTCATGCCGTCCATCAGCGGGCCTTCGATCACGGTGATCGTGCGCTCGCCGCGCGCCACGGTCTCTGCGCGCACGTCCTCGGTGTCGGCCTCGACGAAGGCGTCGATGCCCTTGACCAGCGCGTGCTTGAGCCGCTCGACCGCCGAGACCGCGCGCCAAGCCAGGTCATCTTCCTTCTTCTTTTCGCCGCCGCCCTTGTGGGCTTCGGCGATTTCGACCAGCCGCTCGGTTGAATCGGCGCGCCGGTTCAGCAGCACGTCCTCGATGCGCTCGCGCAACTCGGGCTTGATGTCCTCGTACACCGGCAGCGCGCCAGCATTGACGATGCCCATGTCCATGCCGGCGCGGCGGGCGTGGTACAGGAACGCCGCGTGGATCGCTTCGCGCACGGGGTTGTTGCCGCGGAACGAGAACGACACGTTCGACACGCCGCCGGACACCATCGCGCCCGGCAGGTTCTGCTTGATCCAGCGCGTGGCCTCGATGAAATCCACGCCGTAGTTGGCGTGCTCGGACAAGCCGGTGGCGACCGCGAAGATGTTCGGGTCGAAGATGATGTCCTGCGGATCGAAGCCGGCTTTTTCTGTGAGCAGCGTGTAGGCGCGCTGGCACACGGCCTGGCGCCGCTCGAGCGTGTCGGCCTGGCCGCGCTCGTCGAAGGCCATCACGACCACCGAGGCGCCGTAGCGCTGGCACAGCTTCGCCTCGCGCAGGAATTTCTCCTCGCCTTCCTTCATCGAGATGGAATTGACCACCGGCCGGCCCTGCACGCACTTCAGGCCCGCCTCGATCACGTCCCACCTGGAGGAATCGATCATCAGCGGGATGCGCGCGATGTCGGGCTCGCTGGCGATCAGCGACAGGAAGCGCGTCATCGCGGCAACGCCGTCGATCATGCCCTCGTCCATGTTCACGTCGAGGATCTGCGCGCCCGCGTCGACCTGCTGGCGCGCCACGACCAGCGCCGCGCTGTAATCGTTGGACTTGATCAGCTCCTTGAACTTCGCCGAGCCGGTGATGTTGGTGCGCTCGCCGACGTTGACGAAGTTGAGCTCGCGCACGAGGTTCAGGGGTTCCAGGCCGGCGAGCCGGTTCACCGGCGCGAGTTTGCCGGGCACGCGCGGGCTCGAAGCGTGCACGTGCTGCGCAACCTGGCGGATGTGGTCCGGCGTGGTGCCACAGCAGCCGCCGACCAGGTTCACGAAGCCGCTCTGGGCAAAATCCTCGAGGATGCAGGCCGTGTCGTGCGGCGTTTCGTCGTACTCGCCGAAGGCGTTCGGCAAGCCGGCGTTCGGATAGCAGGAGATGTAGCAATCGGCGACGCGCGCCAGTTCCTCGATGTAAGGCCGCATCTCGCGGCCGCCGAGCGCGCAGTTCAGGCCTACCGCGAACGGCCGCGCGTGGCGGATCGAGTTCCAGAACGCCTCGACGGTCTGGCCGCTGAGGGTGCGGCCCGAGGCATCGGTGATCGTGCCGGAGATGATGGTCGGCAAGCGCAGGCCGCGCTCCTCGAACACCGACTCCACCGCGAAGATCGCCGCCTTGGCGTTCAGCGTGTCGAAGATCGTTTCGATCATCAGCAGGTCGGCGCCGCCATCGATCAGTCCGCGCGTCGACTCGCTGTACGCCGTGACCAGCTCATCGAACGTGACGTTGCGCTTGCCTGGATCGTTCACGTCCGGGCTGATGCTCGCGGTGCGGTTGGTCGGCCCGAGCGCGCCGGCGACGAAGCGCGGCCGGTCCGGCGTGAGCGCCGTCATCGCTTCGCATTCCAGCTTCGCCAGCCGCGCGGCTTCAAGGTTGATTTCGTACGCGAGCGCTTCCATGCCGTAGTCGGCCTGCGAAATGCGCGTGGCGTTGAAGGTGTTGGTCTCGACGATGTCCGCGCCGGCCTCGAGATACTGGCGGTGGATCTCGCGGATGATCGCGGGCTGGCTCAGCACCAGCAGGTCGTTGTTGCCCTTCACGTCGCGCGGATGCGCCGCGAAGCGCTCGCCGCGGTAACCGGCTTCGTCGAGCCGGTAGCCCTGGATCATCGTGCCCATGGCCCCGTCGAGCACGAGGATTCGCTGCCGGACGATTTGTTCCAGCAGGGCGGTACGGGGGGCGGGGGCGGTCATCAGGTCAGTTTATCGTCTATCCGCTTATCCGCATATGCGGATAGTACTTATCCGCGGCCTTGACACCCCCGCTGGGGCGGGCGTATCGTTTTATTGAACGATCGTTTAACTATTCGGAAGGAGAGCCGAAATGACGACCGCAACGCTCGACACCTCACCCGCCCCCGCCCAGACCTGGACCGACAAGAAGCGCTACTTCTGGATGCTCGGTTTCACGGTGATGCTGTTGCCCTACACCGGCGCCCAGCTCGCGCAAGCCACCGGCTTGTCCATCTTCTACTGGTTTGCGCCGTTGTTCATCTATACGGCCATCCCGCTGCTCGACTGGCTGATCGGCACCGACGCCAGCAACCCGCCGGAAGCCGCGGTCGCCGGCCTCGAGCGCGACGCCTACTACCGCTACATCGTCTATGTCGCGGTCGGCATCGAATACGCGATGTTCCTGTGGGGCTTCCAGCTGATCGCCACCGGCGACCTGTCGCTGTTCGCCAAGCTGGGCGTGGCGATCTCGATCGGCGGCATCACCGGTGTGTCGATCAACACGGCGCACGAACTCGGCCACAAGACCGACGGCTTCGAGCGCTGGCTCGCCAAGATCACGCTGGCGCCGGTGGCCTACGGCCATTTCTTCGTCGAGCACAACCGCGGCCATCACGTGCGCGTCGCCACGCCCGAGGATCCGGCCAGCTCGCGCTTCGGCGAGTCGTTTTACGAATTCCTGCCGCGCACCGTGTTCGGCAGCGTCGCCTCAGCCTGGGAGATCGAGAAGAAACGCCTCGCGCGCCTCGGCCACGGGCCGATCCACTGGCGCAACGAGAACCTGCAGGCCTGGTCCATGACGGTCGTGTTCTACGGCGTGCTGCTGGCCTGGCTCGGCTGGATCATCGCGCCGTTCCTGCTGATCCAGGCTGTGTACGGTTTCAGCCTGCTCGAGTCGGTGAACTACCTCGAGCACTACGGCCTGTGCCGCCAGAAAACCGCCGACGGCCGTTACGAGCGCTGCCAGCCGCACCATTCCTGGAACAGCAACCATGTCGTGACCAACCTGTTCCTCTACCAGTTGCAGCGGCACTCGGACCACCACGCGTTCCCGACGCGCTCGTACCAGTCGCTGCGGCATTTCGAGGACTGCCCGCAACTGCCCTCCGGCTATGCCTCGATGATCCTGCTGGCCTACTTCCCGCCGCTGTGGTTCCGGCTGATGGACCCGAAGGTCATCGCCCACTACAAGGGCGACCTGCGGCTGGCCAACATCAAGCCCTCCATTCGCGAGCGTGTGATCGCCCAGGCCCGACCGG
This sequence comes from Gammaproteobacteria bacterium, assembly GCA_043767605.1. Lineage (GTDB taxonomy): Bacteria > Pseudomonadota > Gammaproteobacteria > Nevskiales > Nevskiaceae > JACPFV01. The sequence continues at coordinate 7,451 of JAYUGN010000223.1, read as the reverse complement.
CACAATTCCCGGAGCCGCCCCCGGCCTGAGGCCCTCACCCCCTTGGGCGGCGATTCGGTAAGATTCGCCGCCCTTTCGTTTTCTGCGCTCCCCAAATGTCCAAGAAGTGGCGTTGCCTGATCTGCGATTTCGAGTACGACGAGGCCAAGGGCCTGCCGGAAGAAGGCATCGCGCCCGGCACCTCGTGGGCCGACGTGCCCGACACCTGGACCTGCCCGGACTGCGGCGCGTCCAAGGCGGATTTCCAGATGGTTGAAGCCTGATCTGTCATCACGGGCGCAGCGAGGGATCTCTTGAGCGAGGCGCCGTTCCTCAAGTACCAGTGCCCCGGCTGCGGGCACGTCTATGACGAACACACCGGTCATCCGCGCGAAGGCTTTCCGGCTGGTACGCGCTGGGCCGATCTGCCGGACGAGTTCAACTGCCCCGACTGCGCGGTGCGCGACAAGCGCGACTTCATAAAGGCCATCAGCTAGACTTTGTTGCAGCGCGGCAAACGCGCTACAGGGAGAGGATTCGATGGCGGTGACGATTGTCATTCCGCGGGAGAACCGTCCGCACGAGCGCCGCGTGGCGCTGGTGCCGGCCGTGGTCCCGAAGCTGAAGAAACTCGGCGTCACGCTGGCGCTGGAAACCGGCGCCGGCGAGGCCGCGATGATTCCCGATGCTTTGTACGCAAGCGCCGGCGTGATGATCGGCCCGCGCACGCTCGACGCCGACATCGTGCTGAAAGTGCAGCCACCCTCGCTGGAAGAAGCCGCGGCGCTGCGCGAAGGCTCGGTGCTGTTCTCCTTCATCTACGCCCACCGCGAAGTGGAGCTGGTGAAGATCCTGCGCGATCGCAGGATCACCTGCTTCGCGATGGAACTGGTGCCGCGCATCACGCGCGCGCAGGCCATGGACGCACTCTCGTCACAGGCCGCGCTCGCCGGCTATTACGGCGCGCTGATGGGCGCGACGACCATCGGCCGCATGCTGCCGATGACGACTTTCGCCACCGGCTCGATCCGGCCCGGCACGGTCCTGGTCATGGGCGTCGGCGTGGCAGGACTTTCCGCTATCGCGACCTCGCGCCGCATCGGCGCGCGCGTTGAAGGCTATGACGTGCGCCCCGAAGTGAAGGAGCAGGTGGAATCGCTCGGCGCCAAGTTCATCGACACCGGCGTCGATGCGCGCGGCCAGGGCGGCTACGCGCGCGAGCTCACCGCCGAGGAGAAGGACAAGATTGCGGCCGTCGTCACCAAGCACATCCAGGCCGCCGACGTGATCATCACCACCGCGGCTATCCCGGGCCGGCCCTCACCCAAGCTGATCAGCAAGGCGCAGGTGGACGGCATGAAAGCCGGCGCCGTGATCATCGACCTGGCCGCCGAGGGCGGCGGCAATACCGAATACACCCAGCCCGGCGAGACCATTCGCGTCGGCAACGTGACCATCGCCGCGCCCCTGAACGTGCCGTCGCTCCTGGCCGAGCACGCAAGCGAGCTGTACTCGAAGAACCTGCTCAACTTGCTCGAGCTGATCGTGAAGGACGGCAATCTCAACTTGAACTGGGAAGATGAAGTGGTGGCCAAGACCTGCCTCACGCACGGCGGCGCCATCAAGAACGAGGCCGCGCGCAAAGCGGTCGAGGGAGCCTGAGCATGGACGCCACGGTTGCACTGACGGGCTTCGTCGCCCTCTACATCTTCATGCTCGCCGCCTTCACCGGCTACGAGATCATCGGCCGCGTGCCGGCGATCCTGCACACGCCGCTGATGTCGGGCAGCAACTTCGTGCACGGCATCGTCGTGGTCGGCGCGATGTACGCGCTGCTCAACGCCAGCTCGCTGGCGCAGCAGGTGATCGGCTTCCTCGGCGTGCTGCTCGGCGCCGGCAACGCCGCCGGCGGCTACGTGGTGACCGAGCGCATGCTCGAGATGTTCAAGTCTTCCGACAAGAAGAAGTTGGAAAAGAAGGGGGCCTGAACATGAGCCCACAATTCGCACAATTGATGATCTCGCTGTCGGCGCTGGCCGCCTCGTTCCTGTTCATCTATGGCCTGAAGCGCATGAGCTCGCCGGTGACGGCGCGCTCGGGCATCGTGGTCGCGGGCTGGGGCATGCTGATCGCCACGCTGGCCGCATTCCTTTATGTGGCCGGCGTGAACGAAGCCGCCAAGCCGCATCTCGCCGTCAACGTCACGCTGGCCGTGATCGCGCTCGCCGTCGGCCTCGGCTGGGCCTGGTGGAGCGGCAAGCGCGTCGCCATGACGGCGATGCCGCAGATGGTCGCGCTGTACAACGGCATGGGCGGCGGCGCTGCGGCCGCGATTGCGGCGGTCGAATTGCTCGACGACCACGCGTCCCACGGCAACCTCGTGCTGGTCGTCACCGTCATCGGCGCGCTGATCGGCGCGGTGTCGCTGGCCGGCTCCCTGATCGCCTGGGCCAAGCTCGACGGCCGCATCAACAAGACCTGGCGCGTGAAAGGCCAGCAGCTGATCAACGGCACAGTGTTCGTCGCCACGCTCGCGCTCGGCCTCTACATCGTCTTCGCCTGCCACGGCCACGCGCCGGCGGCGCTGACGGCCGCGTTCTTCGGCGGCGCGCTGGTGTTCGGCGTGCTGATGACGATGCCGATCGGCGGCGCCGACATGCCGGTGGTGATCTCGCTGTATAACGCTTTTACCGGCCTCGCGGTCGGCTTCGAAGGCTACGTGCTGCAGAACCCGGCGCTGATGATCGCCGGCATGGTGGTGGGCTCCGCCGGCACGCTGCTCACGCTGCTGATGGCCAAGGCCATGAACCGCTCGGTGAGCAACGTGATCTTCAGCAACTTCGGCGTCACCGGTGACGAAGCCCAGGGCGCGATCGCCGGCACGATGAAATCCGCGGAAGCCAGCGACGCCGCGGTGCAGATGAAGTACGCGAGCAAGATCATCATCGCGCCGGGCTACGGCCTGGCGGTGGCGCAGGCCCAGCACAAGCTCTATGAATTCGTGAAACTGCTGCAGGCCGCGGGCGTGGACGTGAAGTTCGCGATCCACCCGGTCGCCGGCCGCATGCCGGGCCACATGAACGTGCTGCTGGCCGAGGCCGGCGTGCCTTACGACATCATCCACGACATGGAAGACGTGAACGGCGAGTTCAAGGATGCCGACGTCGCCATCGTGGTCGGCGCCAACGACACCGTGAACCCGGCCGCGCGCACCAACAAGACCTCGCCGATCTACGGCATGCCGATCCTGAACGTGGACATGGCCAAGCAGGTCTACGTGATCAAGCGCGGCCAGGGCAAGGGCTACTCGGGCGTCGAGAACGAGCTGTTCTTCAAGGACAACTGCGCACTGGTGTACGGCGACGCGCAGGCCGTGATGGTCAAGATGATCCAGGCGCTCAAAGAACTGGGTTGAAGTAGCCGTCATGCCCGCGCAGGCGGGCATCCCGTGTTCTGGATCCCCGCTTTCGCGGGATGACTCCAATCAGGCGACGGGAAAAATCCCTCGCTGCGCCGGAAACCACCACGCCGCGCCGAACACCAGCGTCAGCGGCACGAGGCGCGCCGGATCCGGGTTCTTGCCGGCGAGCCGCTTGAACGCCAGCGGGATCTCGATGGCGTGCACCAGGAGCATCACGAACGCGAGCCGCACGATGCCGGCCTTCGGGCCGACCATCGCCAGCAGCACGAGCGCGATGAAATAGATGAAGACGATCAGCGCGCACATCGCTACCCAGAAAGCCTTGTTGTCGAACAACTCTTCCTTGGTCATCAGTTGCGCCCCAGTTTTTGCAGGTTTTGCGGCGTGAAGAAGCCCGCGGGAAAAGTCTGGCCGAATTTCGCGATGAAGCCCTGCTCGTTGGGCAGGTTGTTGATGACGTAGCGCCCCGAGAACAGGTCGTAGGTGACCGAGGGGGCCGCGACCACCGCCTTGTCGATCACCAGCGATTGCACGAAGCCCTCCTGGTAGCGCCAGAGCGTGTCACGGGAGTCGTAGCAATCCACCGCGGCGATGGTCCAGCTGTCTTCGTCGACGTAGAACATGCGCTTCTTGAAGACGTTGCCCTGGCCGGCCGCGAGCGTCGCCTCGACCACCCACACGCGGTGCAGTTCGTAGCGGGTGTGCTGCGGATTCAGGTGGTGCGCCTGGATGATCTGGTCGTACTTCACCTCGGGCCGCACCAGGTGGTAGGCGTTGTAGCCGATGTACATCTCCTTCTTGCCGACCAGCTTCCAGCTGTAGCGCTTCATGGAGCCGCTGAACATGTCGGCCTGGTCCACGTTCTGCAGGCCGTCGGCGCCGGCGATCGGGTTGTCGAACGCGACGATCGGCGCCTGGCGGATGCGGTTGGCGCCGGGGTTGTACTGCCAGGCGTCGCGTCCGCCGTCCAGCTTGTCCCACACCAGCGTCATGCTGCCGGCGAGGCGCGGCGGCGAGACGTCCTTGCGCAGCAGGCGCAGGATCAGGTTGTCATCGGTGGAGCCCGGCTTCTTGACGTTGCCGTAGACGAACTCGACCTGCTGCAGGAACTCGTTGCGCTGGTACTTGCCCTTGGCATCCACCACGAACAGCGCGCCATTGAGCACGACGGAATCGCCGCGATAGCGCACGCGGTGGTTCCAGATCACCTCGGCGCCGCTCTGCGGCACGGCGAACGGGAAGCCGAGCCTGGCGTCCTTCAGCACGTCCTCGCCGGCGAGGCTGGCGGTCGTCGCGTTGGCCCTGGTCGCCGCGTAGATCTCGTCCGGGAACAGCGCCGTGCGGCGCGTCGGATAGACGTTCATCGCGTACTCGGGGTTGTGGTCGAGCAGCGCCGCGGCGCCGGCGGGCAGCTTGCTGGCGTATTGCTTGTAGTTGGCGTGCGTGATCGTCAGCACCGGCTTGTCGTCCGGGAACGGGTCCGGGTAATAGTCGCCGCTCTTGTAGTTCGCGAACATCGGCCCGAGCGTCTTCATGCCGCCGGTCCACTCGGGAATCGTGCCGTCCTTGTTGGCGGCTTTCTCCGCGCCAATCGGCGTGAGGTCCTGGCCCAGGCGCGCCGCCTGGTCGGGCGTGGTCTTGGCGAGCGCAGGCACGGCGAGCGCCGTGAGCAGCAGGGTCGTGACGAGTGCGTGATGGGTCTTGTGCTTCATGCGCCCCTCCTCAAAAATCGTAGGTCATCTGCAGCAGCAGGTTGTCGCGATCGAGCAGGCCGTTGGACGGCCCCGCGCCATAGAACCACGTGTAGCGCAGCGTTGCGTTCAGGCTGGTCTGGTAGGTCGCGGAGAGGCCCATGAACGCCTGCTTGCGGCCCTCGACGAATTCGCCCGCGGGCAGTGGCGATTTGCCCTTCACGTCGTGGAAGAACCCGAACTGCGGTTGCAGCTTCACGCCGGGCAGGGCTTCCTCGTAGCTGAGCTGGCCCAGCAGGCGATAACCCCAGGAGAAGGCCGTCGCAAAACCGCCCGCCTGGTAGCTCGGGTTCAGCCGGTCCTGCGGCGTGGCCACGTTGGTCGGCGAAGGCGCCTGGTCCGCGTTCGGCGTGCCGGTGCTGTCCACGCCGGCGCTGTGGTGGAAGTAGACGCCGGGCGCGCCGATCTGCAACTGGTCGAGCGCCGGCAGGTCGAGAATCTGGAAGCCGCCGATTTCCGTGAGGAACGTGAGCTGGTCCGCGCCGAACGGATTTTCACTGGCGCCCTTGAGGAACAGGAACGAGGTGTCGTAGTTGACCGTCTGGAAGCGCTCGTAACCGTGGACGTCCTGCCCGGGCAGCACTTCCTGCTGGCGCCAGGTGGTCATCAGGTAATCCGGCACGGCCACGCGCTTCGACGGCAGCGTGATGTTGGCGCTGGCGGGGTTCGGCGCAATCAGGATGCTCTGGTCCGGGAAGATCGGCCGCAGCGCGGCGAAGCCCACGTCCGTGATGTCCACCTGCAGCGGCTGGTTGGGCCGGTAGTCCACTTCGCCGGTCCAGGCCACTTCGCCGAGGCTCGTCGAGAAACTGGTGCCGATCGTGTGGATGTCCTCGGGGTAGTCGAGGAACAGGTGCACCGTGTCGAGCGGAATGACTTCGAGGCCGTTGTGGTTGGCCGCGGTCTTGAAGCCCTGGCAGTCGGTGGTGGCTTCCGCCGAAGTGGTCGAGTTATGCGCGCATCCGTACTGGGCGGCCTGGAAGCTGAGCATCGGGAAGCGGCTGTGCAGGTTGAGGTAGCTCAGCGTGAAGCTGGTGTTGTTCAGGCCTTCCGCGAAATAGCTGAGCGTCAGGCCGTATTCGCCGCCGTCGTGCGGCTCGTGCGGCGAGGTCACGGTCAGCGTGCGGCCAGCATCAGAGAGCTGATTGACGTTGCCCTGCGTGCGTTCCTGCACCCCCATCAGGTTGTCCGGATCCTCGCGGTACTTGCCGAACTGCAGCATCACGTACGGATCATCCGCGCCAAGGATGTCGTTGGTCGAATAGAACGAGCCGGCCGGCGGCGCCACCAGCCCCTTCCAGCCGAAGGCGTAGAACGTTTCCACCGACAGGTGCTCGGTGACGGGCGCGCCCACCACCGCCATCGGGATGCGCTGGAACACCTCGCGCAGGTCCGAGCCCGGCATGAAGCGGATGTTGGCATCGGGCGGATTGATCGTGTTGAGGCTGTTGAACACCAGCAACGTGCTGGTGCCGAGGCTGACGATCTGGTTGCCCAGCTTGAACGACACCGGGTGCTCGTCGCTCAGCGGGTAGGTGCCCGACACGTACGCGTCGAGCAACCGGATGTCGGTGCCGACTTTCTGCTGGCCGCCGCCGCCGCGAGCCGTCTCGCGCGGCTGGAAGCCGTTGTTGTCGGTCACATTGTTCGGGTGGCGCTCGGTGAAGCCGGTGTTGATCGCGTCGTAGAAATACAGGCCGGTGACGTCGAGGCCGTAGTTTCCCCAGTTCAGCTGCAGGCGCGGCGCGACCTTCATGGCCGCATTGACCAGGTCGCCGCGGTCGTAGTTGAGGTCGCCGTTGTCGGTGTTGGCGGAAGGGTAGCCCGGCAGCGCGAGGTAGGCCGCGTTGCCCGCCACGGTCAGGCAGTTGATCCCGGGCGCGCCGGTGGCCGGCTTGTCCTCGCAGAACTGCGCCTGTCCCGGCAGGTTCAGCTTGCCGATCAGGGCCGGGTTGGCTTTTTCCGCGCGCAGCGCCGCGCCGGCGCCCAACTGCGTGCGGACCGAGCCGGTCACTTCACCGAATGAAAAATCGAACGCCGCCGCAGGCAATGCCCACAGCGCGGCCAGCGCCGCGATGACAACTCGCTTGAACATTGCCTCCGCCTCCACGTGGCTCGTTCCCCGCCGGCGCCGCCCCATCGATCCAGGGCGATCTGCCAGCAGACTCGACTCTAGCAGATTTTTACATTGTGTCCACTTCTTGTTAGAGTCGCCGCCACCATGTCCCTCGCCCGCTCCATTCGCAGCGCGATCATGCGGCGCATGGCCGACCCGGCGCGCCGGGAGGCCGCGCGGGCCC
>JAYUGN010000222.1:0-4545 GCA_043767605.1 Gammaproteobacteria bacterium | reverse complement strand
CGCGCGCTGCCCGAAGTGCTGCGCCGCCGCCCGACCAAGCCCGACGACATCCGCTGGTTCCTGCCGCACTACTCTTCCGAATATTTCCGCGACCACTGTCACCAGGCCTTGAAGCGCGTCGGCTTCGACGTGCCGCAGGAGCGCTGGTTCACCAACCTCACGCAGGTCGGCAACGTCGGCTCGGCTTCGCCGTACCTGATGCTCGAGGATCTGGTGCGCAAGCACGGCATCGAGGCGGGCGACAAGATCCTGATGTTCGTGCCGGAAAGCGGCCGCTTCTCGGCGGCGTACGCGCTGATCACGGCCGTCAACGGCGGCTGAGCAATAAAGGTGTGCGTCCCCTTTATTCACCGATGCTGAAGAAAGAGGTCCCGCAGGACAGCCGCCCCGAATACCAGGGCGAACGCCGCGCGCTTTACGCGGTGGACGATTCCGGCCACTACACCACCGTGCCTTCCGCTGGCTGGAACGCCGACGGCATCGTCAACCAGCAGGCGGTGGACGAATATGCGCGCCTCGCCGCCGAGGCCCTCGCGCGGGTCCGCGCCGGCACGAGCTCGCCGCTCGAATTCCACATGTACGCGCAGCGGCTCGAGTTGCCGACGCTCGCGCAGGCCGCCGGCCTGTGGCAGTGGCGCGTTCGCCGGCACCTGCGACCCGCCGTGTTTGCAGGGCTTTCGCCGGCGCTGCTCGCGCGTTACGCCGAAGCGGTGGGACTCACGGTTGAGGCCCTCAAGCAGGTTCCGACCTCGTGAACGATGCCGCCGTCGTGAAGTTCGAGCACCGCCACGCGGGCCATTGCGAAACCGGCGTGACCGCGGGGCTGCTGCGCCATGCGGGCCTCGAGATTTCCGAGCCGATGGCGCTGGGCCTGGCCTCCGGCATCACCTTCGTGCACTTGCCGTTCTTCAAGGTCGGCGGCCTGCCGCTGACCAGTTACCGGATGCCGCCGGGAGCGGTCTACAAGGGTCTGGCGAAGCAGATCGGCTTTACGCTGCGCAAGCAGAAGTTCGGCAGCCCCGAGGAAGGCATGCGCGCGCTCGACGCGCACCTCGCCGCGGGCCGCCCGGTCGGCGCGCAGAGCTCGGTGTTCTGGCTGCCGTATTTCCCGCCGACGATGCGCTTCCACTTCAACGCGCACAACCTGATCGTGTACGGGCGGGCGGGTGGCGACTACCTGATCTCCGATCCGGTGTTCGAGCATCCGCAACGCTGCGCCGGTGCGGACCTCGCCAAGGCGCGCTTCGTCAAGGGCGCGCTGGCGCCCAAGGGCCTGTTGTACTGGCCGGAGAACGTGCCGAAGGACGTGGACTACGCGAAGGCGATTCCGCGCGCGATCAGGAAGACCGTGAACATGATGCTGCGCACGCCGCTGCCGTTCGTCGGCGTGCGCGCGATCCGCAGCCTCGCGCGGCGCCTGCCGAAGCTGGCGAAGGGCGATCCGCGCTACGCGCGGCTGTATGTCGGCCAGATCGTGCGCATGCAGGAAGAAATCGGCACGGGCGGCGGCGGCTTCCGTTTCATGTACGCCGCGTTCCTGCAGGAAGCGGGCGAGCGGCTCGGCAACGGGAAATTGAAGGGCGCGAGTGCCAGCATGACCGCGACCGGCGACGCCTGGCGGCAGTTCGCGCTCTCCGGCGCGCGCTTCGTGAAGGACAAGACTCCCGCGGATTACGCCGGGTTGTCGTCAGCGCTGACGCGGTGCGCCGACCAGGAAGAAGCCGTGTACCGGCAACTGCTCGCAGCGCTCTGAAGCGCGTCATCCGCGGCGTCATCCCCGCGCACGCGAAGAGCCAGCGTTTACGCGCGACGGATCTTCAGCAGGTACCACGCGCCACTGTGCGCTGCCGACAGGTGCAGCAGTGTCTTGCCCGCCTCGCGGGGATCCTCGATGAAGCCCAGGCATTGCAGCGCCGCCGGCATGCCGGTGTGGCCCGAGGGTGCGAGCGCAGCCTGCGGAACCAGGGCGGTGGCCGCCGTGATCCCGGCCAGCGCGCCCGCATCGGCCGGGCCTGAGACTTGCAGCCGGGTTCCGGCCGCCGGCGGGCTGGCGCGCAGCGCCTCGAGCAGCGCTGCGGTGCTGGCGTAGCGGCGCAGATCCTCGAACCAGGCGCACGGGTTTTCAGCCGCGGGATCGGCCAGCAGCCACTGGCTGGTCTCGAGCACGACCGCGCCGCGCGCGAGATCCAGGCGCACGCGGTGTGCATCCAGCGGCCAGGCGCATTCTTCCACCGCGCCGACCAGCACCGGGCCGCGGCTGGCGCGCGCCAGCTCGAGCGTCGCCTCCCACGCGAACTCGTTGGCCGAGCCGACGTGGTTGCCGCTGTGCAGCCCCAGCGTCGAGGCGACGTAGAAGCCCGCCATGTTGCTCGAGACATTGATGAAGGTGACCGGCATGGTTGGCACGCCGCGCACGGTGTCGCGCACCAGCGTCACCGCATCGCTGATGCAGCCGTGGGTGCAGGCCATGTAGATGGCGGTGCGCGCGTCGAGCTTGCGATTCGCGGCGCAGCGGTGCGCGCCGATCAGCGAGAGCTCGATCAGGCGGTTGATGCGGCGCGGCGCGGCCGGGCAGGCGGCGCGCAGGTCCTCGCGCAGGTTCGTCGGCGTCTCGCCGGCTTCCATGGCGTAGCCCGCCACCGCGGCGATCGGCAACGGCTTCATCGCGCCACCACCAGGCTGGTGTTGTTGCCGCCAAAACCGAAGAAGTTGCACAGCACCGCGCCGCGCGCCGGCATGGGCTGCGACTGCACGATCGGCGCTAGGCCAATCTCGGGATCGGCGGCCTCGAAACCCGGCGTGCCCGGCAGGAAACCCTGCTGCCAGGCGGCAAGCAGGCCCAGCGTCTCGATCGTGCCGCAGCCGCCGAGCGTGTGGCCGGTGTAGGGCTTCAGCGACGTGAACGGCGGCAGCGCGCCGCCGAGCTTGCGCATGCCCAGGCCCTCGGACGCATCGTTGCTGGGTGTGCCGGTGCCGTGCGCCTTGATCGCGCACAGCGCCGCGAGCGGGGTGCCGGCGTCCTCGAGCGCAGCGTTCATCACGTCGGCGATGCGTTCCGGCGAGGAATTGGTCGGGCTGCTCGGGTCGCAGGCCGAAGCGCCGCCGAGCAGCTGCAGTGGCCGTTCGACGCCGGCCGGCGCGTCGCGCCCGAGCACCATCACGCCGGCGCCTTCGCCGAGGACCAGGCCATCGCGCGCGCGGTCGAACGGCCGGTAACCCTGGCGCGACAGCAGCATCAGCGAGCCGAAGCCCTGCACCGACAGCCGGTTGTAGGCTTCGGCGCCGACGACCAGCGCATGGTCGATGTCGCCCTCGCGCAGCATCCAGTGCGCGTGCAGCAGCGCATTCGCGCTCGAGGAGCAAGCGGTGTTCAGCGTGTACTGCGGACCCTCGATGCCGAACTGGCGCGCGAGATGTGCCGCGAGATTGCCGAAGGACGGCGCGAGCATCACGACCGCGCCCTCGCCGTGCTGCAGGCTTTGCGCGTAGCGCGACTCGTGCAACGGCAGGTCGATGCAGGTGCTGCCCACGAAGATCGCCATGCGCCGCTGCGCATCGGCACCGAGCCCGGCCTGCGCCAGCGCGGGCGTGACCGCGGCCGCGAGCATCTCGTAGATCCAGTCCGGGCGCGCCGTGTCGCCGGCCAGGTGATAAGGCCAGGGCGGGATGTTGAGGCCCTCGGGTTTTCTTGCGGCTCCGGGCTTGCGCTGCGACAGCGCGGCGACCTGCGCCGGCAGGCCTTCGCCGAGGCAAGTGACGAGACCCGAGCCGAGCAGGTAGGCGGGCGCTGCCATGCTCAGGCTGACTGCAGGTGGTCGGCGAGCGTGTTGATCGACCGCATGATGCGCACCAGCTCCTTCGGGTCGGTGATGCGCACATTGAACTGCAGTTGCAGCGCCATTGAAATCTGCAGGCCGTCGATCGAGTCGAGCTTGAGGGCGCTTTGCGGTCCGAACAGGATCTCGTCGTCGGTCACGGCGTCCGGCGCGAGCTCGCGGTCGCTTTCCGTGAGGATCAATTGCTTCAGGCGCAATTTAAGCGCCGGGTCCTGCGAGCCTTTCATGAGTCGGTCTTCGGGAACAGCCACGTGGCGAGGGAATAACTCAGCAGGCCGAAGCCGGCGAGGGCCGCGGATTCTGGCAGAACCTCCGCCACGCCGCCGCCGCGCAGCAGGATATCCCAGCAGCCTTCGAGCGCCCACGACATCGGCGAGAGCGCCGCGAGCGACTGCATCGACGCAGGCATCACCATCTTCGGGACCATGATTCCGCCGAGCGCGCCGAACAGCAGGTTCGCCATGGCGCCGAAGGTGGAGGCCTGGATCGCGCTGCGGGCGACCACCGCGATCAGCAGCCCGAAGCCGATAGCCGCCACGCTGAGCGCGCTGCACACCAGCCAGAGTCCGGCCAGGTTGCCCTGCAGCTTCAGCGCATCGCCACCGACCCGCGGCACGAGCCAGATGCCGACCGAAAGCATGAGCAACAGCTGCAGGAGGTTGATGAGGTAGTAGGCGGGGAATTTCGCCGCCAGCAGCTTTGCCGGGGA
>JAYUGN010000221.1:0-4563 GCA_043767605.1 Gammaproteobacteria bacterium | reverse complement strand
CTATACGAGCGCCATGGGCGTTTCCTGCCCGGGCTGGCGGCCGCGCTGTTCGTGATCCTGCTGGGCCGCGCGCTCGCCGACCTGGTCTGGGCGCTGGTCCCGGTGCCCGAGGCGGCGCGCTGGCAGGTGCCGCCCGCTCCGCCGGTCTCGGCCCGGGCGGCAAGCGACGGCATCGACATCAATGGCATCGTCAGCGCGGGCCTGTTCGGCCGGTACAGCGCGCCCAGCGTCGAAACCACCCTGATGGCGGCGCCCGAAACGCCGCTGAATCTCACGCTGATCGGCGTGTGGGCCGACGACCGCGAGGATCACTCGCGCGCGCTGATCGCCGCGGCCGGCGGCGAGGAAAAGGCCTATGCGATCGGCGACGACGTCGCGCGCGGGGTGACCCTGAACGCGATCTTCCCCGACCGCGTGATCCTGTCGCGCGGCGGCCGGCTCGAGACCCTGCGGCTGGCGCCGGCGGAGCCGGGCACTGCCGCGCCTGCCAACCAGGTCAGCATGGCGCCGGGGGGCACCGATGACAGCGTGGCGCCGTCCCTGGGCCGAATTCGCGAGGAGGTGGCTCACGATCCGGCGCGGGCGGCCGAATACATCCGCGTGCAGCCCGCCAACGTCGGCGGCGCCATGAAGGGCTACCGGGTATATCCGGGTCGCGAGCGCCAGGCGTTTTCCGCCGCCGGCCTGCGTCCCGGCGACCTGGTCACTTCAGTCAATGGCGTACAATTGGACGACCCGTCCAAGGCCTTGCAATTGCTGGGAGATTTGGGACAAACCGGCCAGGTGAACCTGGTGGTGGAGCGCGGCGGGCAGTCCCAGAACCTGAGCATCAACCTGTCGCAATGACGCGCCTGCGAGCACTGAGAATGAAACGACTGCTGTCCGGCCTGGTCCTGCTGCTGGCCGCCCCTTCCGTCTGGGCGGCCACCACCCTCAACCTGAAGGACGCCGACATCAACACGCTGATCACCACGGTCAGCGAAGTCACCGGCAAGAACTTCATCGTCGACGACAGGGTCAAGGGCAAGGTCACCGTGATCTCGTCCAAGCCGATGTCGGCCGACGCGGTTTACGAGACCTTCCTCGCGGTGCTGGCGATCAAGGGCTTCGCCGCCATTCCGGCCGGCGCGGTCATCAAGATCGTGCAGGACGTCAATGCCAAGTCCGACGGCGGCGCCCGCATCGCCGACGGCTCGGGCCTGGCCGAAGACGAAGTGGTCACGCACGTCTTCCCGATCGAGAACGTCTCGGCCAGCCAGTTGGTGCCGATCTTGCGGCCGCTGGTGCCGCAGTGGGGCCACCTGGTCGCCTACCCGCCTTCCAACATGCTGATCATTTCCGACCGCGCGTCCAACGTGGTGCGCCTGGAAAAACTGATCCAGCAGATCGATCGCACCGGCGACCGCGACATCGAGCTGATCAAACTCGTCTACGCCGGCGCCGCCGACGTGGTGCGCATCCTCACCACGCTGACCCAGCAGGACAAGCAGACCGACCCGGCGGTGAAGCCGGCGACGATCATCGCGGACGAGCGCAGCAACTCGGTGCTGATCGGCGGCGACAAGAGCGAGCGCCAGAAGCTGATCGACATCATCAGCCAGCTCGACATCCCGCTCAGCGAGGATGGCGCCACGCAGGTGATCTACCTGCGCTACGCCAGCGCCGAAAAGCTCGCCCCGATTCTCGAGGGTTACGCACAGCAGGCCGACGCCGCCTCCGGCAAGCCGGGCGGCGCGCAGGCGCAGCCGGTATCGACCAGCGGCGCGGGCTTCGACAAGACGCACATCATTGCGGACAAGGACACCAACTCGCTGATAATCACCGGCCCGCCGAAATCCATGAAGGCGGTGCGCAACGTGATCGCGCAGCTCGACATCAAGCGCTCGCAGGTGCTGGTCGAGGCGATGGTGGCGGAAGTCTCCACCACCAAGGCCAGCCAGCTGGGCCTGGACTGGGCCGTGTTCAACCCGGAAAAAATCGCGCTCGCCGGCATCCTGGATCCCAGCACGGTCAGCACGGTCGGTGCCCTGGCCAGCGGCAACCCGCTGGGCTTAGCCACGGCGCTGGCGAACCCTCCGCGCGGCGTCATCGGCGGCGCCGGCCGCCTGAACGACGGCGGCAAGAGCGGCACCAGCTTCGCGATCCTGCTGCGCGCGCTGCAGGACGACGGCGACACCAACATCCTGTCCACGCCCACGCTGGTGGCCACCGACAACGAGGAATCCAAGCTCACCGTCGGCACCGAACTGTCGGTCCCGAGCGGCAGCTACGCCACGACCGGCAACACCGTCAGCAACCCGTTCGTCACCAACACCCAGAAGACCGTGGGACTGATCCTCGGCATCACGCCGCAGATCAACGAAGGCGACTCGGTGAAGATGAAGCTGTCGCTGGAGGTCTCCGCGCTCGCCGCCGGCGATGCCGGCACATCCACCGCACAGTTCAACAAGCGCAACATTGATACCGTCGTCACCGTGGACAGCGGCCAGGTCCTGGTGTTGGGCGGCCTGATCGATGACCAGGCCACCGACACCGTGTCGGCGGTGCCGCTACTCTCGAAGCTGCCGCTGCTGGGGGGCCTGTTCCAGTCGCGCACGACCAAAAAATCCAAGCGCAACCTGATGGTCTTCATCCGGCCAGTGATCCTGAAGACCAACAAGGAATCCGACTACTACACGCGCCGCAAATACGACGCGGTGCGGCAGTCGGAGATCGACCAGATCAACACCCCGCGGTCTTCACTGCTGCCGCGCCCCGGGTCGGTGGTGGTGCCGAGCTTCGACACGCTGGGCAAGGACAAGCCCGCCGCGCCCAAGGCGGCGGCGCCCGCCGCGGGCAGCGAGCAGCCGAAAGACTGACGCCATGGACGCCGCCCTCAAGCGTCCGCCCTTCGCGTTCGCCAAGCGCCATGGCCTGATCGTCACCGAGGACAAGGGCGACCATGTCGCCGTCGCGGTGCGACCGGGCGTCGGGCTCGACGCGATCCAGGAAACCCAGCGCTTCCTGCAGCGGCCGGTGCGGCTCACCAATGTTACTCCGCAGGAATTCGACGCCCTGCTCCAGCGCACCTACGAGGGCCAGACCGGCGCCGCCGCGGGCCTGATGGAAGGCCTCGAGGTCGAGGAAGCTGACCTCGACGCCATCACCCACGCGCTGGCCGAGAAGCAGGACCTGCTCGAAAGCTCGGATGATGCGCCGATCATCAAGTTCATCAACGGCGTGCTGGTCGAGGCGATCCGCGAGAACGCCTCCGACATCCACATCGAGACTTTCGAGAACCGCCTGACCGTGCGCTTCCGCGTGGATGGTGTGCTGCGCGAAGTCATGAGCCCGCCGCGCCAGCTGGCGCCGCGCATCGTCTCGCGCATCAAGGTCATGGCCAAGCTCGACATCGCCGAGAAGCGCCTGCCGCAGGACGGCCGCATCAGCCGCGCGTTCGGCGGCCGCAAGGTGGACGTGCGTGTCTCGACGATCCCGACCGGCGCCAACGCCGAGCGCGTGGTGCTGCGCATCCTCGACAAGCAGGCCGAGCGGCTCGACCTCGAGCACATCGGCCTGTCGCCGGCACAGAGCCAGGCCCTGCAGCACATCCTGTTCAAGCCGTACGGGATCCTGCTCGTCACCGGCCCCACCGGCTCGGGCAAGACCACGACGCTGTATTCGGGCCTCGCGATCCTCAACGACCGTTCGCGCAACATCATGACGGTCGAGGACCCGATCGAGTACTACATGGACGGCGTCGGCCAGACCCAGGTCAACACGAAAGTGGAAATGACCTTCGCGCGCGGACTGCGCGCGATCTTGCGCCAGGATCCGGACGTCGTGATGATCGGCGAAATCCGCGACCTCGAGACCGCGCAGATCGCGGTGCAGGCCAGCCAGACCGGCCACCTCGTGCTCTCGACGCTGCACACCAACACCGCGGTCGGCGCCGTCACGCGCCTGCGCGACATGGGCGTGGAGCCCTACCAGATCAGCTCCTCGCTCATCGGGCTGGCGGCCCAGCGCCTCGTGCGCCAGCTCTGCACGCACTGCAAGGCGCCGTACGACGCCAGCCTCAGTGAAAAAGAGCACCTGGGGCTGGGCAAGAACCACGGCCCGCTCACGCTCTACAAACCGGTCGGCTGCCCGCAGTGCCGCCACACCGGGTTCCTCGGCCGCAGCGGCATCTACGAAATCATCGAAGTGGACCGCACGCTCGAGGCCATGATCCACGACGGCGCGTCCGAGCAGCAGCTCGAGGGCGCCGCGCGCGAGAAGGCGAGCGGCATCTTGCAGTCCGGCCGCGACAAGGTGATTGCGGGGTTCACCACGCTGCGCGAAGTGCTGCGCGTGACGATCGAGGAATGACCCCTCACCCGCTCGCTGCGCTCGCTTCCCTCTCCCCGCGCAGCGGGGAGAGGGTCAGGGTGAGGGACTAGTGCCCGCCTACGAATTCACCGCGCTCACCGCCGGTGGCAAGCAGGAGAGGGGCCTGCTCGAGGGCGACACGCCCCGCCAGGTCCGCAGCATCCTGCGCGACCGCGGCCTCACGCCGCTGGAAGTGCACGAGGTGGCGGAAGG
>JAYUGN010000220.1:0-4605 GCA_043767605.1 Gammaproteobacteria bacterium | reverse complement strand
CCGCCAGCTGTACCGCGAAAGCCTGCACCCACACCGTGTCGCCATCGCGCGGCTTGACCTCGGTCGGGTCCTGCCAGATCACGCGCAGCCCGAAGTTCTCCAGCGTCGGCAGCACGTCGGACAGCGCGATGGGCCTTGCATGCGAATACAGCTTCAGCGTCGCAGCGCCCGCGACACCGGCAGCCAGGCGGACCCGCAAGGGCTCGACGGCCGAGAGACGCTCGAGGTGCGTCACGTCGATCGCAGCCTCCTCCGCACTCGTCGTGGCCGTATACGACACGGGGAACGCATCGCCGTAGCGCACGGCCAGCACCGCGCCGTCGAGCACCGGGTGCGGGCGGAACACTTCGCGCAACTGCTCGCGCCAGGAGCGCGTGATCGCGAGCAGCCTATGCTCCACTTCGGCCGCGGTCAGCGACACCGTGGTGCCAGCCTCGGTGCGGACCACGTAGTGGATGCGCGCGAGGTGGCCGCGCAGCAGCTCGACGTTGCTGTCCACGCCGGTGGCCTTGAACAGCGTGGTGAGCTCGGCGCCGACACGGTCGCGCAACTCGCGCGAGTACCGCTCGCGCGGCAGGTAGACCATCAGTGCGTAGTAGCGCCCGTAGCGGTCGCGCCGCATGAACACGCGCAGCTGGTGGCGGTCGCGCAGCGCGCGGATGCCCATGCAGGCGGCGAACAGCTCGTCCTCGGAGGACTGGAACATCTCCTCGCGCGGCAGCGCATCGAGGATCTCGCGCAGGTTCTTGGCCGAGTGGCTGCTCTCGGGCAGGCGCGCGCGGCGCATGACCGAATCGGCCTTGCGCCGCAGCAGCGGGATGTCGCGCACGCCGCGCGTGTAGGCCTCGGTGGCGAACAGGCCGACGAAGCGGCTCACGCCGGTCACGCTGCCATCCGGCGCGAAGTGCTTCACCGAGACCACGTCGAAATATTCCGGGTGGTGCAGCGGCGAGCGCACGTTGCCCTTGCTGACCACGATCAGGCGGCGCGAGCCCGCGTATTTCGACAGCTCCTCGCGCGGCGCGATGTACTCGTGCGTCTCGGAAAAACGCCCGCCCGCGCGCAGCAGGCCCAGCGAGGCCTGGGGCACGCCGGTGTACGCCGCCTCGCCGCCCTTCTTCTGCACGATGCGCGATTCGGCATAGCCGAGGAAGGTGTAGCGGCCCTCGTCCATCCATTTCAGGAACTCGGCGCCCTCGGCGAACTCGGATGCGTCGGCGCCCCTGGGCACGGCGGCCAGGCCCTGCACGGCCTCGGCCACGCGCGCGCGCATGGCCGGGAAATCCTTCACGCACTGGCGCAGCTCGCCCAGCATCTCGCGCAGGCGCGAGCCCAGCGCGGCGTAGTCCTCGAGCCGCGGCAGCGGCTCGCACTCGATGTGGATCAGCGACTCGGGCGCGCCTTCGCCGGCGTCGCCGGCGCCGAAGACTTCGGCCAGCGTGCCCCGGGCGTCGCGCTTGACGCGCAGCACCGGGTGCACCGTCCAGTCCACCTGCACCCCGGCCTCGCGCACCGCCATGCCGACCGAGTCGTAGAGGAAGGGCATGTCCTCGACCACGGTGCGCACGCTGGCGAAGGCGCCGCTGCCGCCGGCGGCCGCGGCGTCGGTCGGCGGGACGACTTCGATCAGGAGTTCGGAGACGCGGCGGGCCAGGGCCAGGCGGAAGTGCGCCAGCGCCAGCTCGAGCAGGTCTTGCGGGCTGCGCAGCTTGAGCGTCTCGAGCGAGGCCAGCTCGAAGTAGTGGCGCACGAAGCGCTTGAAGAGCGGCCGCTGCGCGGCCTCGACGCTCTTCCCGGCCAGCGCTTCGATGCGCCCGAGCAGCAGGTCGAGTTCCTGGCCAGCGGGCGTCGCTTCTTCGTTCATCGCCCTATTTTAGGGCGAAGCACTTGCCGCAATGCGGCAGGAATGGCCTACTGCGCCCCCAATGACCGCCGCGCACACGCCATTGATGAGCCAGTACCTCGCCATCAAGGCGGGTTATCCGGACCTCCTGCTGCTGTTCCGGATGGGCGACTTCTACGAGCTGTTCTACGACGACGCCCGCAAGGCCTCGCGCCTGCTGAGCCTCACCCTGACCCAGCGCGGGGAGTCGGCCGGGGCGCCGATCCCGATGGCCG
This sequence comes from Gammaproteobacteria bacterium, assembly GCA_043767605.1. Classification (GTDB taxonomy): domain Bacteria; phylum Pseudomonadota; class Gammaproteobacteria; order Nevskiales; family Nevskiaceae; genus JACPFV01. Next base: position 2,487 of record JAYUGN010000220.1, on the reverse strand, counting down.
GGGTGCCGGCCCACGCGCTGGACACCTACCTGGGCCGCCTGATCCGGCTGGGGGAATCGGCCGCGATCTGCGAGCAGGTCGGCGAAGTCGGCGTGGACAAGGGGCCGGTGAAGCGCGAAGTCGTGCGGGTGGTCACGCCCGGCACCGTCACCGAGGACGCCCTGCTCGATCCTCGTCGCGCCAACATCCTGGCCGCGGTTTGCTCCCACAAGGACCGCCATGGCCTGGCCTGGCTGGAGCTGGCCTCCGGTGATTTCGCGGTGCTGGAGGCCGGCAGCGCGACCGAACTGGCGGCCGAAGTCGCGCGCCTGCGACCCACCGAACTGCTGGCCGCCGAAGGCACGACGCCGGCCGCCGGCGGCACGCGCGTGCTGTCGCGCCCGCCCTGGCATTTCGATCCCTCCAGTGCGCAGCGCTTGCTGACTGCGCAGTTCGCCACGCGCGACCTGCGCGGCTTCGTCGGCGAAGGCGTGTCGGCCGCGATCGGCGCCGCCGGTGCGCTACTGCAGTACGTGCAGGAAACGCAGAAGTCGGTGCTGCCGCACCTGCGCGGCCTGCGCCGCGAATTGCTCGACGAAACCCTGGTGCTCGATGCCGTCACGCGCCGGAACCTCGAGATCGACCTGAACCTCAAGGGCGAGCGCGAGCGCTGCCTGCTGAGCGTGATGGACAGCTGCCGCTCCCACATGGGTTCACGCCTGCTGCTGCGCTGGCTGAACCGGCCGCTGCGCGATCGCGCCACGCTGACCGCGCGCTACCAGGCGGTCGAGCGCCTGCTCGACGGACAGCGCTACGTGCAGCTGCGCGAAGCGCTCACCGACCTCGCGGACCTCGAGCGCATCGCCGCCCGCATCGCGCTGCGCAGCGCCCGGCCACGCGACCTTGTCGGCCTCTGCGAGGCGCTGGAAAAATTGCCGCGCATCGGCGATGTCGCCAGCGGGACCGGCTCACCACGCCTGATGAACCTGGTGCTGGCGCTCGGTGATCACCGCGACCTGGCCGGTGCGCTGCGCGCGGCGCTCTCGGACACCCCACCGGTTGCGGTCAAGGACGGCGGCGTGTTCCGCGCCGGCTTCGATGCCGAACTGGATCGGCTGCGCGAGCTTTCCGGCAACGCCGACGGCTACCTGCAGGATCTCGAGAAGCGCGAGCGCGAGCGTACGGGGCTGGATTCGCTGAAGGTCGGCTACAACCGCGTGACGGGCTATTACATCGAGATCGGCCGCGCACACGCCGACAAGGTGCCGCCGGAGTACCACCGCCGCCAGACGCTTAAAGGACAAGAGCGCTACATCACCGAGGAGCTGAAGAAGTTCGAGGACCAGGTGCTGTCCTCACGCGACCGCGCACTCGCCCGCGAAAAACAGCTCTACGAAGAATGGCTCGCGCGGCTTGCCGGCCACCTGCCTGCACTGCAGGCCGCTGCCGCGGCCGTTGCCGAGCTGGACGTGCTGGCCTGCTACGCCGAGCGTGCCCGCGCGCTGGACCTGGTGAAACCGGAACTGGTCACGACGCCGGGCCTCGACATCCGCGCCGGCCGGCACCTGGTCGTGCAGCAGCACGGCAGCGAACCCTTCGTGCCCAATGATCTTTCGCTCACAGAGCAGCGGCGCCTGCTGGTCATCACCGGCCCGAACATGGGCGGCAAGTCCACTTATATGCGCCAGACCGCGCTGATCGTGCTGCTGGCGCACGCCGGCGCCTTCGTGCCGGCCGAGCGCGCCACGCTCGGGCCGCTGGACCGCATCTTCACGCGCATCGGCGCCGCCGACGACATCGGCTCGGGCCAGTCCACCTTCATGGTGGAGATGACCGAGACCGCGCACATCCTGCACAACGCGACCGATCAGTCGCTGGTGCTGATGGACGAGATCGGCCGTGGCACCAGCACCTACGACGGCCTGTCGCTGGCGCGCGCCTGCGCCGAGTACCTGGCCGCGAAGACCCGCTCCTTCACGCTGTTCGCCACGCATTACTTCGAGCTGACCGAGCTCGAGGGCGCCTCGCCCGGCGTGGCCAACGTGCACCTCGACGCTGCCGAGTACCCCGCCGAAGGCGGGGACAAACTCGTCCTGCTGCACCGCGTGCAGCCGGGCCCGGCCAACCGCAGCTTCGGCCTGCAGGTGGCAGCGCTGGCGGGCGTGCCGCGGCCCGTCATCGACCAGGCCCGCGTCCACCTCGCCACGCTCGAGCGCATGCACCTGCCGGCCCGGCCGGCGCCGCAGCCGCAGATCCACCTGTTCGGCACGCCAGCCGATTACGAGACGCTGAAGCTGCTGGACGGCGTGGACGCCGACCGCATGAGCGCGAAGGACGCGCTGGACCTGCTCTACAAGCTCAAGCAATTGCGCAAGGGCTAACGGGGCTGGCGCGTGGGGGCTGGGCGCTGTCTTTGCTCCGTGGCTCGCCTCGCTGCCGCTCGGTCCGACTCGCCATGTCTCGTCGGCCCTTCGCGTCACCGCTTCGCGGCTCCGGCGAGGCTGCGCT
>JAYUGN010000219.1:0-12593 GCA_043767605.1 Gammaproteobacteria bacterium | reverse complement strand
CGGCGCGACCACGGTGGTATCGATGATGGTGATCACCACGTCGTCGGTCGCCTGCGCGCTGCCGTCGCTGACGGTCAGGCGCAGCGTGAGCGGCGTCGTTGTGCTGACCTCCGGCGCGACGAAGTTCGGCGTGAGCGTGGCGGCATTGTTGATCGTCACGGCCGGGCCGCTCACGCGCGTCCAGGCGTAGGTCAGTGTGCCGCCGTTGCGGTCGGTGGCGGTGCCCGTGAGGTTCACGGTGGTGCCTTCGTTGGCGCTGGCATCACTGCCGGCACTGACGACCGGCGTGGTGTTCACACAGGCACCGTCCTCGGTGACCGGGGTGCTGAAGATCGGCGCAGAGGCGCCCGTGAACATGAGGTTGTCCACCAGCCAGCCGAAGGCGCCAACCGATTCGTCCGCCTCGATCCGGAAGCGGATCTGCGCATCGTGGCCGGCGAGCAGGTTGCCGAAGCTCAGCGCCATGGACTCGAGGTTGCCGTTGGTGTCCACGAAGGCCTGCGGCGGGTTGTTCGGGTTGAACGCCAGCGAGGCGCCGTTGTAGCCGTTGCCCTGCGTGAAGCTCGCGCCGAAGGCGACGGCGTCCTGCCAGCCACCGCCATCCACGCTGACCTCGATCCTGCCGCCGTCGAAGTAGATCGTGCCGTTGCCGGTGTCGAACGGCACCTCGAACTCGAAGTAGTGGTCGAAGCCCAGGCTGAAGCCCGCGTTCACGTGGAAGCTCGGCGAGGTCAGCGTCGAGGAATTGGGCGAGGCGTTGTCGGGGCCGTGCCACAGGCGGCCGGTGTGGAAGTCGGCGTCGGCGTCGAGCGTGGTCCAGGGCCGGCCGGACGGATCCGTCAGCGCCACGAGCCAGTCGGCCTCCGAGGCCTCGGCCAGCTCGACGTCGTCGAAGCTGCGCGTCTTCGACAGGTCGAAGTTCACGTGCAGTGGCCGCGTGTACGTGGCCGGCTCGATCACGGCGTCCGGCGTGCCGCCCGCCGGCGGGAACGCCACGGTCAGCGTCACGAGCTGCGCGGTGCCGGAGGCGCTCGCCAGCGTCATCGGCATCGTCACGTCGAAGCTCGCGCCGATCGGCAGCGCCGGCAGCGTGACCAGGCCGCCGTTGGGCAGCGTGATGTTGCCGTCGGTGGAGACCTGGAGGGTCGCGCCGGCCGCGAGGTCCTGCGTGCCGTTGCTGGTGACGGTGAAGCGCAGCAGCGCGGTCTCGCCCGGGTCGAGGATGTTGTCGGTATCGCAGTAGCCGACCGTGCCGTCGTCGTACTGGAAGTTGATGCCGGGCGTGGTGATCTCGTAGGACTGGGCCAGCGCGATGTAGCTCTCGACCACGCCGAGCTGCTGGTCGTCGTAGGCATCCGGCGCGACCGCGCCGGCGCCCATGCCGCGCTTGGCGAAGGCGGTGGCGAACAGCACGTAGTCCTGCGCGTCGCTGGCGCGCACCGCTGACAGGATCGCGTCGCGCGCGTCGAGGAACGTAGGTGCGTTCGGCGTCATCTTCAGGCCGCCGATGATGTAGTCCATCATGCGCGAGCGGGCCTGGTCGAAGGTGTAGCGCGAGTCGTTGAGCAGCGCCGCGTAGCACTCCCACAGCACGTTGGCCCAGATCTCGCCGGTGGAATGCACCTCGGAGTTGCCGACGCCGTTGTGGCCGAAGGCCAGCGGCGCGGTGCTGGGCAGCGCCACGCCTTCCTGGATGTGCTGGAAGGTCAGCGGGTTGATCGAGAAGTCGGTGGAGTAGGGTGCGCGGCGGACGCCGTAGTAGGCGCTGTCGTCCACATACACGCCCAGGCCGTAGATGCCGGCGTAGGTCGAGTTGCCCGGCACCGCGGTGTCGTCGGGCCGCACCATCAGCAGCATCGAGCTGAAGTCGCTCCAGCCCTCGCCCATGCCGTTGCCCTGCTGGTTGATCAGGCCGAAGGCGTCGCCGATCAGGCGGTTGCTCACGTAATGGAAGAACTCGTGCGCGACGATGCCGTTGTCGAGTGCACTGTCGCGGTCAGCGCCGGCGGTGCGGACCATGTGCACGGTCACGGTGCCCGAGCCGAGCGCGGCCTTGATCGCAGCGCCGTCCTCGATCGAGACGGACATCAGCGGGATCGTGATGCTGGCGTCGTTGCCGCTCATGGACACCGGGCCGTCCTGCGGCACGTTGTTGACGACCAGCACCCCGCTCGCGCCGGCGGCCTGGGCATTGAAGCCCTTGACGGTGAAGTTGCAGTTGCCGCGATCGACCAGCGCGATCTTGCCGCTGACGCCGCTGAAGCTCTCGCAGCCGTCGGTGACTGAGCCGGTGCCGCTACCGGCCGCGACGCTGCCGTCATCAACCGCGGCCAGGTCGCCGGAGAGATCGAACACCGTCGCGCCGAAGCCCGCGACACCCGAGTCGTAGGCGCCCAGCGCCGGCGCGGTGACCGTAAAGCTGTGCGTGCCGCCGTCGAACAGGAACATCTGCTGGGTGGGCGAGATGCCGTCGGGTGGCGTGTCCATGTTGGCGTTGTTGCGGCCCGAGTAGTCCTGCGACTCGGCGTGCATCGCGTCGTTGGGCGTGCCGCCTCGGCCGAGGTTGCTGTGCTGCGCCACGCCGGCGGTCTCGGTCATGCCGTGGTCGTACCAGAGGTCGTGCAGGTAGTTGTTCACGTAGAACAGGTTGACGATGCCGCCGCGCCGCGCGTCACTGCTGGCCGGGTCCGCGTCCGCCACCGTGCCCCAGGCAAAGGTGCGGACACCGGTCATCGGCGCCCGCTCGTCGTGGTTGATGCCGTCGGGAAAATTGATGTCGGAATACGCGTCCACGTTGTTGCCCATCGTGACCGTCGCGCCGTTCGCGAGCCAGGGATCCATCGTCGAGATCGGGCCGTTCTGCAGCGTCACGTACGAAGGGCTCACCGCCACGCGGGCCGGGTTGTCGGCCGGCGTGGTGCCCGCGAACGGCATGCGCGCGTTGCCGAGCGGGCCGTCGGAGGGTGCGAAAGGCGAGGCGGCATTGGCGTAGACGCGGTAGGTGTAGCTCGCATCGGCCATGAAATTCTTGCGCACCAGCACTTCGCCGTTCTGCGCGGACACCACGTAGCCGTAGCTCATGATCCCGGCGCCATCGGCCTGCGCCGCGCGGATCCGGATCTTGTATGCCGGAATCAGGCTGCCGCGGTCGGCGTACCAGACGCTCGTCGCCGCCGGCGCATCGCCGGCGAGTTGCAGGCCCGGCGCGCCGGAGGCGCCCGACAGGTCGCGCAGCGCGCGCGCCACCGCGGTGGCCGCGGTGACACTTGCGGCGGCGCCGTACGACGAGGGGGATGCCTTGGAGGCCGCGACCGGATTCGACGCGGCTTTCAGCGGCGCGAACGAGCCGCTGTAGGCGACCGGCCGCAGGTCGCGGTCCATGATCACCTTCATCTCGCGGCCGAAAATTTCGAGGCCCTGGTATTTCTGCGCGAAGCGCGCGATGACCGGGCCATGACCCAGATCCTGCAATTCCTTGAGTTCCGCGCCGTCAACGGTTTCCAGCGGCAGGCCCAGGCGGCCGGCGGCGCCGGTCAGCGCGTTGCGCGCGGCGGCTTCGGGGCGCATGTCCGCGCGCATCGGCGACAGGGGCAGGGCCGGACCCCCGGCGCTGGCCCACACGAAGCGGCTGCCCCGGTTGGCCCGGGGGCTGCGGGCGGCCAGCCGCCGCGACAGGGCCTGGGCCTTCGCGGCGCCGGCAACCGGCGGCCGCAGGGCCTGGCGGTCGTAATTCGGGGGGGTGACGCCGGCCGCAGAACCTGCGGCAACGGCCAGCAGCGCGCAGGCCGCGCCGGTCAGGAAACGCTTCATCTTCAAATCCCCAAGCTCAAGACCCATAGCGTAACCATTCCGCCTGGGCCGAGGCAGCCAATTTTTTATCGGGGTGTGGCTTATTCGACCTGTTGGGGCCTTCTTTTCGTTCACAATAGTGAATGAAAACCCCCAAGGGGCTGCAGCCCCTGCTTGATGACGGCGCCATTGACGAGGTGCTGGGCGCCCTCAAGAGCGGCAAGGAGGCCTCGGTCTATCTCGTGGTCGCCGGCAAGACGGTGCAGTGCGCCAAGGTCTACAAAGAGGCCAATCGCCGGGGCTTCCACAAGCTGGCCGAATACCAGGAAGGCCGCCGCCAGCGCGGCAGCCGCGAAACGCGCGCGATGGGCAAGCGCAGCCGCTACGGCCGTGAGGCACAGGAATCGGCCTGGAAGAACGCCGAAGTCGAGGCCTTGTTCCGGCTGGCTGGCGCGGGCGTGCGCGTACCCAAGCCCTATGGCGTCTACGACGGCGTGCTGCTGATGGAGCTGGTGGTGGACGCCGAGGGCCACCCGGCGCCACGGCTCAACGATATTTCGCTCGAGCCGGAGACCGCGCGCGAGTGGCACGCCTTCCTGATCCGGCAAGTCGTCCTGATGCTGTGCGCCGGCATGATCCACGGCGACCTTTCCGAGTACAACGTGCTGGCCGGCGCGCACGGCCCGGTGATCATCGACCTGCCGCAGGCCGTGGACGCCGCCGGCAACAACAACGCCTTCCGCATGCTCGAGCGCGACATCGTGAACCTGCGCAACTACTTCAGCCAGTTCGCGCCCGAGCTGGCCGCCACCGAGTACGCGCCGGAAATCTGGAAGCTGTTCACGGCCATGGCGCTCAAGCCCGATTCGCCGCTGACCGGCAAGTTCAGGCACAGCACGCGCAAGGCCGACGTCGGCGAGGTGATGTACGAGATCGACCAGGCGCGCCAGGAGGCCGAGGCGCGCGAGCGCGGCCGGCGTGAAGCCGAAGCGGACTCCGATTGAAGACCTTCCTCACGTATGTCGCGTATGGGCTGGTTCGGCTGCTGCAGCTGAGCTATCGCTTCGAATTCCGCGGCAACGAGAACCTGGCGCGGGCGCGCGGGATGGCCCGCGGCAGCTACCTGTTCGCGATCTGGCACCGCAACCTGTTCGCCGGGATCCTCGCGCAGGCGAGGCCGCACACCGTGATCATCTCGCGCTCGCGCGACGGCGACCCGGTGGCCTTCCTGTGCAACCGGCTGGGGCACTACGCGGTGCGCGGCAGTTCGAAGAAAAGCGGTGTGGACAAGGGCGGGCGCGAGGCCAAGGACGAGATGATCGAGTGCCTCAAGGGCGGCTCGCCCGGCGCGATCACGGTGGACGGCCCGAGTGGGCCGGCGCAGCAGGTCAAGCCCGGCATCATCGACATGGCGCGCAGTGCCGCGGTGCCGATCGTGCCCTACGTGCCGCTGCCGGCGAGCTGCTGGACCTTTGACAGCTGGGACCGCTTCCGCCTGCCCAAGCCGTTCTCAAAGATTTACGTCTATTACGGCGCGCCGTACCTGGTCGCGCCGCAGACGGACTTCGCCGACTTCGCCGGGCTGCAAACGGCGCTGGCCGGCAAACTGATGGCGATCGAAGACTTACACTTTGCGAAACCCTAGAGGACTGAACCATGGCTAAACCGAATTACAGCTTCGACAAGCGCCAGCGCGAGCTGGCCAAGCAGAAGAAAAAAGAGGAAAAGCGCCTGAAGAAGGAAGCGCGCAAGGCGCAGCCGGGCGATGCAGAGGGCGAGAGCGCCACGCCGCCGGAAACTCCCGGCAGCACCTGATCGGGGTCAGACCCCAATCAGGTCCATGACCTCTAACCGAGGCGTTGTTCCTGGATGGCGGACTCGAAACTCTTGCCGTCCACGTCGAGATAAAGATGGGCGCCGGTGACTGAGAGGCCGAGCTTCGTGCGCCGTGTCAGCGCCTTGCAGGCGCTTTCGACGAACGTGCGGTCGAACGAGTAGACCGGCAGCTCGGCGGCGCGGTGGATTTTCTCCGCGCGCAGGGCCTCGAGCAGCGGCGCCGGCTCGCGATGCGTGTAGACCGCGCAGCGCGTGGCCTGCTTGCTGCCGCGATGCAGGCGCGCGGCGTCCGGCGCGCCGACTTCGATCCAGGCCTTGATTTGCCCGGTGAGGTCGCGCACCAGCACGGCGGGTTCGTCCACCGCGCCGATGCCGTCGGTCAGCACGATGCCTTCTTGCCACTCGAGGCAGTAGGCCAGCAGGCGCACGAGCAGGAACTGCGCCGTCTCGGAAGAATGCCGCGCCACGCGCAGTTCGAACGCCTGGTAGACGCCGCGATCCGCATCGGAGAGGTCGATTGTGAAAACGTGAACGGTTGCGCCTGCGGCCATGCTTTGGGAATCTGGGCGTTGTGGAGCGCCAGCATACCGGGGTCATCTCCGCGGTTTGCGCTGGCGCCGCTGCACGGCGAGGCGTAGCGTGGCGCCTTACACGCTCAGGAGCCGAGCCGATGCAATCCCAAGACCCCTCACGCCGCAGATTTCTCATGCTGGTCGCCGGCGCCGCCGCCGCGCTGCCGCTCGGGTACAGCAGCCTGCCGGCGCAAGCCGCGGCCGGCTTGACGCACCTGGCGCCCGACGATCCTTCCGCCAAGTCGCTCGGTTACACCGAGAGCGCCGGCAAGGTCGACCCGGCCAAGGAAGCCGTCTTCAAGAAGGGCAGCAAGTGCCAGGACTGCGCGCTGTATCAGTCGGCGCAGGCCCAGAGTGGTTACGCGCCCTGCGCGGCGTTCCCTGGCAAGTCGGTCAACGCCAACGGCTGGTGCCGCGCTTATGCGCCCAGGCCCGCCTGATCCGCGGCGGCCGCTGACATCCCGTCAGGGTTTTCCCCACTTCTTCTCGTTTTCTTTGTCCTTCACGGACTGCTCGGCCTCGCGCGTCTTCGTGCGCGCGATCGCTCCGGCGGCTTTTTCCCGCGTGTCGTAGGGACCCAGGCGCGAGGTGCTGCCGCAGCCGAGGTGTTCCTCGACCGCCTTATGCTCAAGACACCACCAATAGGCCATCACCAGGTCCTCAGAAGTGGGCTTCTTCCAGCTCCATCAGGGCCTTCGAGCCTGCGCGCGCCTGCGCGATGCACGCCGCCGATTCCGGATACAGCTTGGCGAAGTAGAAGCGCGCAGTGGTGAGCTTGGCCTTGTAGAACGGATCGTTGGCGGTGGCCGGGTCGGCGAGGCGGTTCATCGCCACGCCCGCGGCGCCGCACCAGGCGAACGAGAACACGAGGTGCCCCATCGCGCGCAGGTAGGGCACGGCCGCCGCGCCGGCTTCGTCCGCGTTCTTCATGGCCTTCTGCCCGATCTCCATCGTCAGTTTCTGGATCTCGGCCTGCAGCGCGTTGAACGGCGCGAGGAATTCCTGCATCGCCGGGTTGTCCTCGAACGGCTTGAGCGCCTCGTGCATGGCCTTGCCGAACTTCATCAGCTTGGCGCCCATGTCGCCCAGCACCTTGCGGCCGAGCAGGTCGAGCGCCTGGATCGAGTTGGTGCCCTCGTAAATCATGTTGATGCGTGCATCGCGCACGTGCTGCTCGAGGCCCCACTCGGCGATGTAGCCGTGGCCGCCGAGCACCTGCATCGCCAGCGTGGTGCACTCATAGCCGTTGTCGGTGATGAAACCCTTGATCACCGGCGTGAGCAGCGCGACGAGATCCGCCATCTCCTTGCGGACCTTCTCGTCCGGGCTCTTGTGCTCGCGGTCGATGGCGAGGCCCGCCCAGTACGTGAACGCGCGCGCCGCCTCGATATAGGCCTTCTGCGTGAGCAGCATGCGGCGCACGTCCGGGTGGACGATGATCGGGTCGGCCGGCTTGCCGGGATTTTTCGGGCCGGTGAGCGAGCGGCCCTGGATGCGGTCCTTCGCGTAGGCGAGCGCATTCTGGTACGCAACCTCGGCAAGGCCCAGTGACTGCATGCCCACGCCCAGGCGCGCGCTGTTCATCATCACGAACATGGCCGAGAGACCCTTGTTCGGCGCGCCGACCATCCAGCCCTTGGCGCCGTCGAGGTTGATCACGCAGGTCGCGTTGCCGTGGATGCCCATCTTGTGCTCGATGGAGCCGCATTTCACGCCGTTGCGCGCGCCGATGCTGTCGGCCGGCCCGGGCAGGAATTTGGGCACGATGAACAGCGAGATGCCCTTGGTGCCGCCGGGGGCGTCCGGCAGGCGCGCGAGCACCAGGTGCACGATGTTCTTCGACATGTCGTGCTCGCCGGCCGAGATGAAGATCTTGGTGCCGGTGATGTCGTAGCTGCCGTCGGCGTTGGGCGTGGCCGCGCTGCGCAGCAGGCCCAGGTCGGTGCCGCAATGCGCCTCGGTCAGGCACATGGTGCCGGTCCACTCGCCCGAGACCAGCTTGGGCAGGTAGACCTTCTTCTGCTCCGGCGTGCCGAAGGCCCGCAGGGCGTTGTACGCGCCATGCGAAAGGCCCGGGTACATGGCCCAGGCCTGGTTCGCTGAATTCATCATCTCCATGAACACGCTGCTGATCACGTGCGGCAGCCCCTGGCCGCCGTATTCCGGATCGCAGCCCAGCGACGGCCAGCCCGCCTCGACGAACTGCGCGTAGGCCTCCTTGAAGCCCTTGGGCGTGGTGACCACGCCGTCGCCCTTGTAGGTGCAGCCTTCCTTGTCGCCGACCTGGTTCAGCGGGAAGAGCACTTCGGCGCAGAACTTGCCGCCTTCCTCGAGGATCGTGTCGATCGTGGCGGCATCGATGTCCGCGTGCGGCGGCAGGGTCTTGAGCTGGGCCTCGACGTTGAGCAGTTCGTGCAGCACGAACTTCATGTCGCGCAGGGGAGGAGTGTAGGTAGGCATGGCGGCGTCCGTAGGGCGAAAACACGGGCGCGTAGCGTCGCATAGACTGGGACGCCTTTAAACCGACCTTACAAGGACACGAACATGAGCAAGGGACAGGATCGCCAGAAAGAAACCAAGAAGAAACCGGCCAAGACGATGGCCGAGAAGCGCGCCGCCAAGCGCGAGAAGAAGCAGGGCCGGTAGGCTGGGCTGAGCGAAGCGAAGCCCAGCAGGCCCGCGCGCGACGCATTGGGCGTGCTCCGCGATGGCTCGCCGGACCGCCGCTCGGTTCGCCTCGCCATGTCTCGGCTCACCTTCGCAGCGCCCTTACGGGTTCCAGTCCGGCTGCGCTCGATTCGCTACGCAAGCCCAATGCGCCGCGCGCTCCTCAGTGCCGATTCAGGCTGCCTGCTTCCGTAGCAAACGAGAGCACGCGCACCTTCGCTGTTGCGACGGAAGTATTGCTCTGCACGTGACGGTGATTGCGCGGGCGGCCGGAAGGTCGCCCGAACGGAAGTAGAGCGCAGCCGGACCGGAGCCGCGATAGCGGCGCGGCGCAGGTCGAGCGAGACATGGCGAGCGAGAGCAAGCCGCGGTCCGGCGAGCCATGTAGTGAGGGCGACTTCCGGCATCAGCCCGCGCGAGCCACCGTTACGCCGCAGGGTGGTTTATCAAGCGCGCTTGCCGCCAGCGGTCCACCGGGCGGTCGACGAGCACGAGCAGGAGCGCCGACAGCGCGAAGGTTGCGCCGATGGCGACCCAGGCGCCGTGCGCGGGTTCGTACTGCAGCACCAGCGCGACCACCAGCAGGTGGCACAGGTACATCGGGTAGCTGAGGTCGCCGATCCAGCGATCCAGCGCGCTGCCGCGGAACGCGCTGAAGATGAACGGCACGGAGCCGGCGATGATCGCGTACATCATCCAGCGCGAAGGCTCGTCGGGCAGGTGCAGGTTCGGCAGCGCGACGATCAGCACGAGCGTGGCCAGCGCGATGGCGTACTGCGCGGGCCGCCGCGCAACGGCGGCGAACGGCAGCATGCGCTGGGTAAAAATGCCGAGTACGAACAGGAACAGCGCGGTCGGGAATAGCCGCCCCTGCCAGATGCCGTAATCCACCGGCAGCAGGTGGCCCGAGAGGCGCAGTCCGATGCTGGCCAGCGCGATCAGCAGCAGCGGCTTGCCGCGCAGGCGCGTGAGGAACGGCGCGAGCGCATAGAACATCAGTTCCATGGACAGGCTCCAGGACTGCGGCACGAGCAGCGCCTGCCAGGCCACCGATGATGTCTCGCTGGGCAGCGCGCCGGTGGCGTCGAAGCTGAGCCCGCTGTCGTCGAGCCGGAACCAGAACAGCATTTCCTGGCCGAGGATCGCGAGGTTCTCGAACGCCATCACGATCGCCGAGCCGGGATGCGCGAAGGCGAGGGCGAACAGATCCGGGCTCGCCGTGGCGCTGATGCCGTAGCCGAACAGCGCGATGCCGCAGATCAGCATCATCGTGAAATAGGTGGGCAGCAGGCGCAGCAGGCGGTTGGAATAGAACAGGCCGCGGTCGGCGTATTTCTCGTTGAGCACCACGGCCATGTAGAAGCCGGAGACGATGAAGAAGGACTGCACCGCCAAGCCCGCGCCCATGAAGCGGTATTCCGCGATCGGCAAATGCCCCAGCAGCACGGCCAGCGCCAGTGCCACGCGAATGATCCCCATCGAATGCCCCCGTAAACCCGCGATTGTTTTGCTTCCCCGGGGGCGAGATGCGTGGGGGCGGGGAAGGGTCGCGGCGGCGTCTTACCGAGTACTTGCGTGCGTGCGGCGCCTGACCAGGCTGAGGAGGAAGCCCAGCAGCAAGGTCGACAGGGGCAAGGCGCCACTACCGCCGCCAAGGTAGTTGTTGCCGATGGGGTCAGTCGCGGCGGTGGAAGGGACGGGGCCGCCCCCGCTCGCCGGATCAGTGTTGCGCACGGTCACCGCGACATCGTCGCTGGCGGGCGCGCCCGAGGAATCGGTGACCGTCAGCCGGAAGTTCAACACCCGGTCGGCCGAAACTGCCGGCGCCGTGAAGTTTGCATCGGCCTGGTCCGCGCCCGCGAGCGTCACCGCCGGGTCACCCGAGGCGCGCAGTTGCTGCCACTGGTAGGTGAGCGCATCGCCGGCGTCCGGATCCGTGCCCGCACCGTGCAGGTTCGCCGCGCTGTTTTCGTTCACCGCGAAGTCCGCTCCTGCATTGGCGATCGGTGGCAGGTTGGGCGAGATGAAGCGCAGTGCCAGCGGCTGATACGGGCCGAAGTCGTACTTCACCGAACTGAACTCGCCCACCGTCCAGCAGTCCGAGGCCGACGCACAGGTCACTGCGTGCAGAAAATTGTCTTCGAGTTCGGCGCCAGACGAGGGCTGGTTTGGCGTCGGCACGATGGTCCAGGTCACGCCGTCCCAGCGCGCGATCATCGTCTGGTCGGCCGTCACGTTCTCGAAACCGCCGACCGCCCAGCACAGCGACGCCGAAACGCAGGTGACGTCGGTGAAGTAATTGTTCGGCGCCGAAGTCTCGGGCGCGGCCACGATGGTCCAACGGGTCCCGTCCCAGTGCTCGAACAGGGTGTCCAGCTCGTCGACGCCGTTCGGATCCGAATAGCCCGCCGCCCAGCAATTGGCGCTCGAGATGCAGGAAATGCCGGTGAGCACGCTGCTCACATAGGTTTGCGAGCCCGGCGAGACGATGTCGGGAACGTTGGGCGAAGCGGCGATCGACCACGCCGCCCCGTTCCAGTGCTCCAGCAGCGTGTGGGGCTGTAGCACCGGTGCCGTGGGCTCCTCATAGCCGCCGACCGCCCAGCAATCGGATGCGCTGAGGCAGGTCACGCGCTGCAGGTAGTTTTGGTGCGAGGCATCCGTCGCGGGCACAGGCGTGGCTACGATGCTCCAGGTCACCCCGTTCCAATGCTCGGCCAGCGTCCGCTGGATCGAGTTTGCGTCGAGATACGCCCCGACCGCCCAGCAATCCGAGGCGCTTACGCAATGCACGCCGCCGAGCGATCCGCGGTTGTTGCTGCCCGCATGCACCGTGTCGATCACGGGCGTGGGCTCTGTGACCCAGGCGGTTCCGTTCCAGCGCGCCACCAGCACGCCGGCGCCGACGTAGCCGCCGACGGCCCAGCAGGCGTTGGCCGAGGTGCAGTCGACGCCACCGAGTGCCGAGTCCGCACCGGGCGTGATGAAGGTGCCGAGCTGCCAGGCCGAGCCGTTCCAGTGCTCCAGCAGTGGCTGGGGACTGAGGGACACCGTCACGGACCCCACCGCCCAGCAGTCGCTCCGCGAAGCGCACGACACGCCACCGAGGGCCAACGCGTTCTGGTCCTGGAGGTTCGGGTTGGGGATGTCGACCAGCGACCAGGCGCCGGTGGGGCTTGCCGCCCACAGGGCCGCGGAGCCCAGCAGCACAAACAGCGCGGCGCTGGCCCGCAGGCGATGGGTGGACACTGTCAACTCCCTTGAAGTGCAGCTTGGCGCGGGAGCAGCCCGCGTGCCGCAATTTGATTTGCAGAAAGTTTATCACCGCCGGGTTCGTTCCCACGGGTAAAAAAACGGGGCGGAGGTATGCTGTAGGCCGATTGGGAGGAGCCCTGCCGTGAAAATCCGTTCCGCCGTGATGGTTTTGACCGCCGTGCTCGCCGCCTGTTCGGCCAGCACTGCCCCTGATTCCGCCAAGACGGAAGTCGCGCTCGTGACGCCGAAGGCGGCCTGCGGGCCCGGCTCGCGGCCGGAGACCGGCACGCAGGGCCGTGTCAGCGTGGAAGATCACACCAGCGGCCGCGCCGCGCTCGGCTACACCTGCAACACCGAGCTGGTTGGCTCGTACATCGCCACGCCCAAGCCGCAGGGCACTGTCGGCGGCTTCAAGGTGTTCCGCTACTTCGACGCTGCCGGCCACGAGTGCGCGTTCTACGACTCGACCCTGCT
>JAYUGN010000218.1:0-4616 GCA_043767605.1 Gammaproteobacteria bacterium | reverse complement strand
CGGCCAGGCTGCACGGCATCTCGCTCGACGCACTCGGCAGCGCGCACTCGCCGTGGACGCTGTCCGCCCCGGAAGGCCGTTCGCCGCCGCACGAGAAGCGCCTGGAACTGACCGGCGGCGTGACTGCGCACGGCCTGGCCGACGACGGCTCGCCGCTGGTCTTCGACACCGAACGCCTGTGGGTGGACCTGTTGCGTCGCGAGCTCTACACCGAGGCCCGGGTCGAGCTGCGCACGGAACTGCGCCGGGCCGCCGCGCGCGGCCTGCGCGCCGATTTCGACGGCGAGCGCGTGCAACTGCTGAATGACGTGACGGTGGACTATGTTCCGGGCGGCTAGCCGGATTTTCGGCCTGGCTTTCGCGCTGGCGCTCGCCGCGTCGGTGGCCGCCGCGCCCTCGCCGATGCCGGCGCAAGACAGCCCGGGCGGCGCCAAGCCCCAGAAAGCCGGGAAGGGCCAGGTCCCGCGCATCGCGCATGTAGATGGCCCGATCAAGATCAGCGCCGCGCACGCCGAGCTGGCGCAGCGGGAAGTCGCGCTGTACACCGGCAACGTCACGCTCACTTCCAACGAGCTCACGCTGACCGGCGACCGGCTCGAGCTGCGCCAACCCGCGCGCGGGCAGTTCGAGGCGCGGCTGACGGGCCGGCCGGCGCGCGTGATGCACGCCGCGGTCGGCGCCGATCCGCCGATGTCGGCCAGCGCATCCGAGATCGTCTACGACACGCGCAAGGCCCAGATGGACCTCACCGGCGGTGTTTCGCTGTCACGCGGCACCGATACCTTGTCGAGCGACACGCTGCATTACGATATCGCCGCCCGGCGCATCAACGCGAGCGCCGCAGGCAAGGGCCAGGTGCAGCTGACGATCCAGCCGGAAAACCTGCCCGGCAAAAAGGGGAAGTGATGACTGCTCGGCTGTCGGCCCACGCCCTGGTGAAGAAGTTCAAGAAGCGCACGGTGGTGCGCGAGGTGTCGCTATCCGTGGATGCCGGCGAGGTCGTCGGCCTGCTCGGGCCCAACGGCGCCGGCAAGACCACCTCGTTCTACATGATGGTCGGCCTGATCGCGCCGGACGGCGGCCACATCGAGATCGATGGCAAGGACGTCACGCGCCTGCCGATGCACGCCCGCGCGCGCCTGGGCGTCGGCTACCTGCCGCAGGAGCCGTCCGTGTTCCGGCGCATGTCGGTGGCCGACAACGTGCTGGCCATCCTCGAGCTGCGCGAAGACCTCGACCGCGCGCAGCGAAAATCCGAGCTGGAGCGCCTGCTGGACGAGCTGCATGTCAGCCACATTCGCGAGAGCGAGGGCCTGGCGCTGTCCGGCGGCGAGCGCCGGCGCGTGGAGATCGCGCGCGCGCTGGCGGCCAATCCGCGCTTCATCCTGCTCGACGAGCCCTTCGCCGGCGTGGACCCGATCGCGGTCAAGGACATCCACACGATCATCGAGCACCTCAAGCAGCGCGGCATCGGCGTGCTGGTGACCGACCACAACGTGCGCGAGATGCTGCGCATCTGCGCGCGCGCCTACATCCTCAACGAGGGCCAGGTGATCGCCGAAGGCACGCCGGAAGCGCTGGAGCGGGACGAGACTGTGCGCAAGGTGTACCTCGGCGAGGATTTCCGCCGCTAGAGATGGGCTTGCTATCCAGGGCAGGAGAGGGCCGTCGCAGAGGCGTAAACTAAACCCCTCAAGATGAAACAGTCGCTCCACATGAGGGCCGGACAGGCCCTCGCCATGACGCCGGCGCTCCAGCAGGCGATCAAGCTCCTGCAGTTGTCGAGCCTCGACCTGCAGCAGGAAATCCGGCAGGCGGTCGAATCGAACCTGATGCTCGAGTTCGAAGAAGACGACGCTACCGGTTCCAGCATCGAAGAGCAGGCCGCCGGTGAGCAGACCGAGCCCGCCATCAATGCCGAGGATGCGGCCAAGGCCGACAGCGCCGAAGTCGCGAAAGTCGCCGACGTGGTGGCCAGCGAAGACACCCCGGTGGACATCGAGTGGGAGGAGAACTGGGAGACCGGCGGCAGCCGCTCGGCCCAGGACGAAGAAGACCTCTATGACTACCGCCAGGCCAACCTCACCACCGGCCGTACGCTGCGCGAGCACCTGACCTGGCAGGCCAGCCTGGCGCCGTTCGACGAACAGGAGGCGGAAATCGCCACGCACCTGATCGACGCGATCAACGACGACGGCTACCTCGAGGATTTCGCCGGCCTGTGCGAGCGCCTCAAGGAGAGCCGCGGCTACGGCGTCGAGGTGATCGAGGCCGTGCTGAAGCTGGTGCAGGATTTCGACCCGCCCGGCGTCGGTGCGCGCGACCTCACCGAATGCCTGCGCCTGCAGCTCAAGCAGATTCCCGAGGACGCGCCGGAGCGCGCGCCGGCGCTGGCCATCATCACCGAGCACATGGCGCTGCTGGCCCGGCACGACGAAGCCGGCCTGCAGCAGGCGCTGGGGCTGGATATCGAGGGGCTGCACCCCATCCTGGTCCTGATCCAGTCGCTGCAGCCCTACCCGGGCCGGCCGTACCAGTCGCACGAGTCCAATTACGTGGCGCCGGACGTGTTCGTGGTGAAGCACGAGGGGCGCTGGAAGGTGTCCCTGAACCCGGACATCGCGCCCAAGGTGCGCCTGAACGCGCAGTACCTGGCGCTGGTGCGCCGCGCCGATTCGAGCAAGGACCAGGTCACGCTCAAGCAGCACCTGCAGGAGGCGCGCTATTTCCTGAGCAGCCTGGAATCCCGTAACGATACGCTGATCCGGGTCGCCCAATGCATAGTTGAAGAGCAGCGGGCTTTTCTGGATTATGGGGACGAGGCGATGCGACCCTTGGTCCTGCGGGACATCGCGGACCGGCTCGGCATCCACGAGTCAACGGTATCCAGAGCGACAGCCAACAAATACATGCTCACGCCGCGCGGCCTCTTCGAGCTCAAGTACTTCTTCTCGAGCCACGTCACCACGACGCAGGGCGGCACCTGCTCGGCCACGGCCATCCAGGCCATGATCAAGCGCCTGGTCACCGGCGAGCCGCCCGATACCCCGTTGTCCGATTCCACGCTCGCCGACCTGTTGCTGAAGGATGGCATCCAGGTCGCGCGCCGCACCGTCGCCAAGTATCGCGAGGCCCTGGGCATCCCGCCCTCGCATGAGAGGCGCGCCGTCACCTGACCCGTTTTTTTCCCGCCCCGGGCGTCATCGCCGGGGCTTTATTCGCGGAGGCACAATGAACTTGAACATCGCTGGACATCACCTCCCTCTCACACCGGCCCTGCGCACCTACATCGCGGAGAAGATCACGCGCCTCGAACGCCACTTCGGCGCCCTGATCGGCGCCAGCGTGGTCCTCTCGGTGGAGAAGCAGCGGCACAAGGCGGAGGCGACGATCCACGCGCGCGGGCACAACCTGCACGCCGAAGCCACCGACAACGACATGTACGCGGCGATCGATTCGCTCGCCGACAAGCTGGACAGCCAGACGCGCAAGCTGAAGGAAAAAACGCGCGACCACCACGCCAAAGACGTGCACAAGGGCCAGGACTAAATGAAGCTGAATGCAATCCTTTCCGCCGACCGGGTGTCGTCGGGCATCACGGTCACCAGCAAGAAGAAGGCGCTCGAGGAGCTGGCCAGGCTGCTGGCGACGGGTGGCGGCAAGCTGTCGGCCACCGATATCTTCAACGGCCTGACCGCGCGCGAAAAACTCGGCAGCACCGGCCTCGGCCACGGGGTAGCGATCCCGCACGGCCGCATGGCCGGCATCGCCGGCAGCGTCGGCGCATTCGTCCGCCTGAAGCACGCGGTGGACTACGACGCGCACGACGGCTCGCCGGTGGACCTGGTGTTCGGCCTGGTCGTGCCGGTGGCGGCGACCGAGGAGCACCTCAAGCACCTGGCGGCGATCGCCGAGAAATTCTCGGACGAGGATTTCTGCAAGAAGATGCGGGCGGCGAAGGACGACCAAGAGCTGCACGCATTGCTGGTCGCCTGATCACCGCGGGCTTCTTCAACCCGGCCCACCCCGACACCGTCATGGTGCTCGGGGAGGCCGGCGCCCATTACCTGTCCACGCTGAAACCCGCCGCGCGCGCCGCGTTGCCGTGCGCGCTGAAGAAAAAGGGCCTGGCGGCCCTGATCGTGCCGCGCGGAATTCGCGCCGACGCCGCCTGGAGCAAGGCCGGCGTCGCCACCTGGCGCACGCGCAAGCCCGCGCATGAAGCGGTGCACGCGCTGCGCGGCCTGCTGGCCGGAATCAATGCGGGTTCCACCACCGTCCACGGCGTGCTGATGGCCGTGCATGGCGTTGGCGTGCTGATCGCGGGCGCGGCCGGCGCCGGCAAGAGCGCGCTGGCCCTCGACCTTGTTTCGCGCGGCCATGTGCTGATCGCCGATGACGCAGTGGACGTGCAGCGGCGCGCCGCTGGCGTGCTGGTGGGCCATTGCCCGCCGCTGCTGCGGGGCTATCTCGAAACCCGCGGCCTGGGCCTGCTGAACGTGAAGGCCCTGCACGGCGCGCGCGCGACGCGCGCGGCGCAGCGCATCGAGCTCGTGGTGAACCTCGTGCCGGGGCGCGCCAGCCGGGCCTCGGAGCGATTGTCCGGGCGCCGCGGC
>JAYUGN010000217.1:0-4635 GCA_043767605.1 Gammaproteobacteria bacterium | reverse complement strand
CTCAAGCTGCGCTACGGCACCCCGCGCGATGAAGCCGGCAAGGCGGTGGCCGCCTACGTGCTCGGCATGGGCAAGCTCGGCGGTGGCGAGCTGAATTTCTCCTCGGACATCGACCTGATCCTCGGCTTCACCGCGCCGGGCGCCACCGATGGCGGTGACCCGGTCAGCAACGACGAATATTTCGAAAAAGTGGCGCAGAAAATCACGCGCTACCTGGGCCAGGTCACCGCGGAGGGCTTTGTGTTCCGCGTGGACTGGATGCTGCGGCCCTTCGGCTCGGCCGGCGCGCCCGCGATGCACAGCGCGGCGATGGAGGAGTACTACCAGACCCACGGCCGCGAATGGGAGCGCTATGCCTTCATCAAGGCGCGAGCGGTGGCGGGCGACCGCGCCGCGGGCAACGCGCTGCTCACCGCGCTGCGGCCGTTCATCTACCGGCGCTATCTCGACTACAACGCCATCGGCGCGCTGCGCGAGCTGAAGCGCCAGATTGCCGCGGAAGTCGAGCGCAAGGAGCTGCACGACAACATCAAGCTCGGCGACGGTGGCATCCGCGAGATCGAGTTCATCGTGCAGGCCTTCCAGCTCGTGCGCGGCGGCCGTGACCCGGCGCTGCGCTCGCCGAACCTGCGGCCGGTGCTCAAGCACCTGGGGCGCCTCGGCCTGCTGACGCCTGCGTGTGCCGCGATGCTCGATGAGCACTACGCGTTCCTGCGCCGGCTCGAAAACGCGCTGCAGATGCGCGCCGATGAGCAGACCCACGAGTTGCCGGAGGATGACGCGCCGCGCGCCGCGCTGGCCGCCGTGCTGGGCTTCGAGAGCTGGGACACTCTGGCGGCTAAACTCAAGCAGGTGCGCAAAGACGTGGGCGGCGAATTCAAGCGCGTGTTCGCGGCCCCCGAGGAACCGGGCGGTGATTCCGCCGCCCACGCACTGGTCACGGCGCTGTGGACCGGCGGCGATGTCGCAGCGGCGAAAACCGCGCTGGCGGCGCTCGGTTACGCCGCGGACCCCGCCACCGTGGTGGAGGAACTCAACGACCTGCGCGGCTCGCGCCTGACGCGCGCGCTGTCAGAGCGCTCGATCGAGCGGCTGCGGGCGCTGATCGTCGCGCTGCTCGACGAAGCCCGCAGCCAGCCGCAGCCGGAGCAGACGCTGCGCCGTGCCTTGCAGGTGGTCGGCGCCGTGACCGGCCGCTCCACCTACCTCACGCTGCTGCTCGAGAGCCCCGGCGCGCGCGCGCAGCTGCTGCGCCTGTGCGCGGCGAGCCCGTGGATCGCGGAGTTCATTGCTGGCGCGCCCGTGGTGCTCGACCAGTTGATCGACGAGCGCTCGCTGTACGCGCCGCCCGAGCGCGAGGAGATGTGTGCCGAGCTGGACCTGCGCTTCGCCAACGTCGCGGCCGGCGACACCGAGGCCGCGATGACCACGCTGCGCCTGTTCCGGCAGGAAACCATGCTGCGCATCGCCGCGGCGGACCTGGTGAAGGCGTTGCCGCTGGTGAAAGTCAGCGACCGCCTCACGTGGCTGGCCGAGACGATCCTGCAGAAAACGCTGGCGCGCTATCGCGAGGAGCTCGACGCCGAGTTCGGCCTGCCCAAGCGCAGCGACGGCCGGCCCGCAGCCTTTGCCGTGATCGCCTACGGCAAGTTCGGCGGCATCGAGATGGGCTACGGCTCGGATCTCGACATCGTCTTCCTGCACGACTGCGACGCACTGCAGGCCGAGACCCAGGGCGGGCGCAAGAAGCTCGCGAACGAAGTCTGGCTCTCGCGGCTGGCGCAGCGCATCGTCAGTGCCCTGTCTACCCAAACCGCCGCGGGCCGCGCCTACGAAGTGGATCTGGAACTGCGGCCCGACGGCCGCCGCGGTCTGACCGTGAGCTCCTTCGACAGCTTCGCGCAATACCAGGCCTCCAGCGCCTGGATCTGGGAACACCAGGCGCTGACGCGCGCCCGGCCGGTGGCCGGCGATGAGCGCCTGCAGCAGGCGTTCGCGAAACTGCGTCGCGAAGTGCTGACGCAGGCGCGCGACGAAACCCGCCTGCGCACCGAGGTGCGCGAGATGCGCGCCAAAATGCGTGCACACCTCGACCGCCCGGAACCCGGCCTGTTCAACGTGAAGCAGGGCGAGGGCGGCCTCACCGACATCGAGTTCATCACGCAATACCTCGTGCTGCGCCACGCGCACGCGCACCCGGCACTGGCCGAGTGGCCGGACAACTGGCGGCAGGCCGAGGCGCTGGTCGCCGCGGGCGTCCTGACGGCGGCGCAGGCCGGCGTGCTGATCGACACTTATCGCGAATATCGCGGCTGGCTGCATGCGCGCGATTTGCAGGCGGCCAAGCCTATGGCCGATGATTCGCAATTCCAGGCCGCGCGCGAGCGCGTCCGCACATTGTGGGAACAAGTACTGGGGACAGACTAATCAAGCCCGTCCCCGTTCGGAGCGCAACATGATCGTCGTGACCGGCGCCGCCGGCTTCATCGGTTCCAACCTCGTCGCCGGGCTGAACTTGCGCGGCCGCGCCGACATCATCGCGGTGGACGACCTCACCGACGGCACCAAGTTCCGCAACCTCGCGGACCTCGAGATCGCCGACTACCTCGACAAGGACGAATTCCTGGCGCTGGCCGAGAACGACGAGCTGCCGCAGGGCATCGAGGCCGTGTTCCACCAGGGCGCCTGCTCGACCACCACCGAGTGGAACGGCGAGTTCATGCTGGACGTGAACTACCGCTATTCGAAAGCGCTGATGCACTTCGCGCAGGGCCGGCGGATCCCGTTCATCTATGCCTCGTCGGCTTCCGTCTACGGCATGGGCCCGAAGTTCACCGAGGACCAGGGCAGCGAAAAGCCGATCAACGTCTACGCCTACAGCAAGCACCTGTTCGACCAGTACGCGCGCCGCATCAAGAAGCCGCAGGCGCAGATCGCGGGCCTGCGCTACTTCAACGTCTACGGCCCGCGCGAGCAGCACAAGGGCGGCATGGCCAGCACCGCGTTCCACTTCAACAACCAGCTCGAGAAGGACGGCGAGTGCTGCCTGTTCGAGGGCAGCGATGGCTACGCCGACGGCGAGCAGCGCCGCGACTTCGTGTACGTGGACGACGTGGTCGCGCTCAATTTCTGGCTGTGGGAACACCCGCACCTTACCGGCGTGTTCAATGCCGGCACCGGCAAGAGCCAGAGCTTCAACGATGTCGCCAACGCGGTGATTGCCTGGCACGGCAAGGGCAAGCTCAAGTACATCCCGTTCCCGGAAAAACTGGTGGGGAGCTACCAGAGCTTCACCGAGGCCAACCTCACCAAGCTGCGCGCCGCGGGCTATGACAAGCCCTTCGACTCGGTGGAGCAGGGCGTGAAGAAGTACCTGGACTGGCTGCACGGCAAGTAGGCGCCGTCCCTTCGGACAACACACATGCCCCAATCGACGACAATTTCGGTCCGGCTTGAAGCGCGTACCAAGACCCGGCTGGAAAAACTGGCTCGCGAAATGCGCCGCACCAAGTCGTACCTGGCCGCCGATGCCATCGAGTCCTACCTCGATCAACGGTAGGGTTGCCATGAGCGACGCGATTCTTGTGGTTGGGCCCTCCTGGGTCGGCGACATGGTGATGGCGCAAAGCCTGTTCATGCGCCTCAAGCAGCGCTGGCCCGACGCCGCCATCGATGTGCTCGCGCCGGGCTGGTCGCTGCCGCTGATCGCGCGTATGCCGCAGGTGCGCGCCGGCATCCCGATGCCGCTGGGCCACGGCGAGTTCAGCCTCGCCGAGCGCCGCCGCATCGGCCGCGAGCTGCGCGGCAAGGGCTACACGCAGGCGATCGTGCTGCCGGGTTCGTGGAAGTCCGCGCTGATCCCCTGGTTTGCGCAGGTCCCCACGCGCACCGGCTATCTCGGCGAGATGCGCTACGGCCTGCTCAACGACATCCGGGCGCTCGACGAAAAAGTGCTGCTGACCACGGTGCAGCGTTTCGTCGCGCTGGCGGAGGATTCCACCGCGGTGGCGCCGGCCATTCCCGCGCCGCTGCTGCGAGTGGACGAGGCGAACGGCGCGAAGCTGGCGGAGAAGTTCCGGCTGGATCCGCGCGCGCCAGTCGCGCTGATGCCCGGCGCCGAGTACGGCCCGGCCAAACAATGGCCGGCGGACTACTACGGCACGCTGGCGAAGAAACTCGGCGAGGCCGGCGCTCAGTGCTGGATTTTCGGCTCGGCGAGCGAGCGCGAGCTCGGCGAGCAGATCCGCAAGGTCTCGGAGGGCGCCGCGGTAAACCTCTGCGGCGAGACCCAGCTCCCAGACGTCGTGGACCTGCTGGCCCGCTGCCGGGCCGCGGTGAGCAATGATTCGGGCCTGATGCACGTGGCCGCGGCCGCCGGAGTGCCGGTGGTGGCGATTTACGGCTCCAGCACGCCCGATTTCACCCCGCCGCTGACGGAGCGCAAGCACGTCCACTATCTGCGGCTGTCCTGCAGCCCCTGTTTCGAGCGGACCTGCCCGCTGTTCCACTACAACTGCCTGCGGGACATCAAGCCCATGGACGTGCGGGAGAGCCTCAAGGGGCTGGTCGGCTTATAATTTCGGCCCCTCACCCAAGCCCCTCACCCAAGCCCCTCACCCCAACCCTCTCCCCGCA
>JAYUGN010000216.1:0-12669 GCA_043767605.1 Gammaproteobacteria bacterium | reverse complement strand
GCCGGAACGCGGCCTCGGTCTTGTAGCCGAGCCGGTCCGCAACCGCCGCCACGGAATTGCGCGGATCGGCGAGCTGGCGCCTGGCTTCGCTCATGCGCCACTGCGTCAGGTACTCGATCGGACCGGCGCCGAGCACCGCGGCGAAATGGTTGGCGAAAGACGTGCGCGACATGTGCGCGGCCTCCGCGAGGCTGGCCACCGTCCAGTCTTTCTCGGGCTGGCCGTGCATGCACTCGAGCGCGCGTACCAGCCGCGGATCGCACAGCGCGGCGAGCAGCCCGCGCCGCTCGGGCGCGTGCTCGATGTAATGCCGCACCGCCATCACGAACAGCGTGTCGGCCATCTTGTCGAGGATCGCGCGACTGCCGAAGGCGTGGGTGCGCGCCTCGTTCAGCATCAGTTGCGCGAGCTGGCGGAACTGCGTGCCGCCCTGAAGCTCGCGCACCACGAAGCAGCTCGGCAGCGCGTCCACGATCGGGTTGCGCTTGCCGGTGGCGAATTCGAACTCGCCGCACAGCATGCTCGTGAACCTGGCCTCGGGCGCGCCCTTGCCGTCCGCCGTGCTGCTGAGCACGTGGCCGGCGCCATCAGGAAACACCACGAGGTCGCCGGCAGCGAGCCGCAGCGGCGCCTCCAGCGCGGACGAACGCACCCAGCACACGCCGGTGTCGATCAGGTGGAACGTGCCGTGGTCGCTGGCCGGCTCGGGGTCGCTCCAGTTGTCGCAATAGCTCGCGCTGGAGCTGATGTGCGCGCGCAGCGGGTTGGCGCGCAGCACGGAGGAAAACACCGCCTCGCCGGAGGGATCCAGCACCGGCAGGTGCTCAACGAGGGGGACGATGCACTGGTTCATGGCCTTATAAGGGTACGCAAGGCCCGGGCGGCGCGCCGGGCTTAAAGGCACCCGAGCGATTCTTGCCATTGAACGAACCCGGAATGGCCGGGATCATTGCAGCCATGAAAACCCCCTTCTCGCGTCACCTTCTGGCCGCCCTCCTCACCACGCTGGCACTCGCAGGCTGTGGAGCGAGCGTAGGCACGGATCAGGCGGGATCCCGGGCGGGTGAAACGACGCCGGCGGCCACGCCGCCGGACGAAAACGTGATCCTCGTCCAGGAACTCCAGCATGTCGTCGAGCGCGCCGGCCTGTACTCGCTGCCGTCCGATCCCGCCGAGCTTCCCGCGGCCCTCGCGACGATGCCCGCCCAGCTCGGCAACGTCATCGCGATGCATCTCGGCAGGCTCTACCCGACTCCGTACGAACTCATACCCGGCGTCGGTCCGATCGTCGACCTCGCGCAGGCCCGCGCGGACCAGTTGGTGAGCGGGCAGCCACAGAAACTGCTCGAGGACACGGAGGATGGCGAAGCCGCCGTCGTGTTCCTTCCGGTGGATGCGACGACGGTCATCGTGATCCTGCCGACGCAGGTCGTGCGCGCCAACGCCGGCGCCGCGGCGCTGCCGCAGGCGACCGAGGATCTCAGCCAGCTCACCTACGAGATCAACGGCCGCACCCGCACGATCGAGCAGTACATGCAGGGCGGCAACACGAACGCGATCGCGTTCATGCACGACGGCAAGTTCGTCTACGACGCCTACACCAACGGCTTCAGCACCAACACCCGCCAGCACATGTGGTCCTGCACGAAGTCGGTCACCACCTCGCTGGTCGGCATCGCCGTCGGCGAAGGCCTCATCGACTCGATCCACGACCCGATCAAGAAATACATCCCCGAGGCGGCCGGCACCGTGTGGGACGTCGTCAGCATCGAAGACGCGCTGCAGATGGAGTCGGGCACCTACTGGGTCGACGTGCCCGTGCACCAGCCGGAAGAGCTCGTGCTGATGGGCGCCGACTACTACTCGAACGGCCTGTACGGCATGACCCGCGACCAGTACCTGGTCAGGCTCACGCGCGTCTCGCCGCCGGGCGCGTTCTTCCGTTACAACAGCGCCGATGCGCAGATGATGGCGTGGCTGCTCGAGCGGGTTTACAAGAAGCCCTACGCGGAGATCCTGTCGGAAAAGATCTGGCGACCCGCGGGCATGCAGGACGATGCGCTCGTCATGCACGACCGCCTGGGCAACACCTTCGCCTCGATGGGCTTGTTCGCCACCGCGCGCGACATGCTGCGCTTCGGCGAGCTGCACCGCAGCGGCGGACGCAGCATCGACGGCAAGCAGATCATTCCGGCCGACTGGGTGCGGATGTCACACAACTACGACCATGCGACCGGCGGCGGTGACCGCGGCTACATGTGGGCGAGCTGGGGCGGCGTCGAGTCCGGCAACTACACGGCCATCGGTTACGGGCACCAGCTGGTCAGCGTGATCCCGTCGCAACGCACGGTCGGCGTGCGCTTCGGCAACGACCCCAGCGACACGATCGCGGAGAAGGAATTCCAGGCCGTGCAGATCGCGGTGGGCAAGCATTTCGAGCGTTGATGGCCGCTTGATGGAAACCACTGCGTTCAAGCTTGTCGGGGAATACGTCGAGCTCAATCAACTGCTGAAACTTGCTGGCGTCTGCGACTCCGGCGGCGCCGGGAAAGCACTGGTTGCCGACGGCAAGGTTCAGGTGGATGGCGTAACGGAAGCGCGCAAGACAGCGAAGATCCGGGCCGGCCAGGTCGTTACGTGTGGAACGTTCCGGATCCTGGTAAACGCTTGAGGATCTGACTGGCCTGCCGTATGGCATAAAGACAGTATAATACCGCCATACAGCAGTAAGAGGACTTATCCATGCGAATCCGCAAGGTTGAGGCTGGCGGCGAGGTCAGGCGAGCGGCGCAGCGGAACAACAATCCCGAACGCATTGCACGGCGCGACTCTTCGGCCTTGAAGGCAGTCATCAACATCGGCGAGCGCTGGTCTCTGACGCACGCACAACTTAGTAATCTGCTCGGCGCACCGGAGCGCACGGTCTTCACATGGAAGGCCGCGGCCACAGGCGCGGGCTTGGGGAGTCCATTGGCGCGCGATACGGTCGAGCGCATGAGCTACGTTCTGGGTATCTGGAAGGCACTGGTCATCCTCTTTCCAGATGACGCGGTGCGACAGCACTGGCTAACTGCGCCCAATACTGCCGGGACGTTCGGCGGCCAGCCGCCGATGACGCGCCTCCTGGCCGGAAATGTCGGAGACCTCTATGCCGTGCGCACCTACCTGGACGGTGCACGCGGGTGACGACCCGGGTTGCCGGAGACATTCACCGGATAATCTCCAGCCGATTCCCAACGGTGAATGTCTTCGACGGCGTTTCGAACGCCGACGATCTCGACGCCGTCTTCGAGGTTGAAGGACTCACCAATGATCGCCTTCGTGAGGAACTGGGCGAACTGAACCTTGTTGCCGCGGCGGACCGCCGCGCGGGTCCCGGCTGGGGGCCAATCATGGCGGCGTTCTGCCACCCAAATCCCGAAGGTTCGCGCTTCTCCGACGGAACGTACGGCGTCTATTACGCCGGCCGTGAGGGGAAGACCGCACTTGCCGAATCCATCCATCACAAAGAACGTTTCTTGCGATCGTCGGCAAACATGCCGGCGTCCAGCCACGACATGCGCCGTTATGTCTGCCGCGTTGCAGAGCCAATGACGGTATTGCCCACGCGCGCTCGGCGACTGCTGTTGAACCCCGACAGCTACGTTGCATCCAGTGCATTCGCGCGAGCAGCGCGAGCGCGCAACGGGTGGGGGCTGGTCTATAACAGCGTCCGCGATCCGGGAGGCACTTGCGTCGCCGTGTTCCGCCCGCCTGCACTCACACCAGCGCATCAAGCCGGCCACTATCGCTACTACTGGGACGGTGCGCGAATCACCCATTTCGACGAACTTACGGCGGCGTTCGAGGTATTACCGGACTGACGCTCTGCCGCGATTCACCTCGTGTAGCTCTCCACCGCCGGCTCCCCGGTCACGACACCCGCATCGCCGATCGTGGCGCCGTACACCAGACCCGCGAGCGGCTAGACTAGATGCACCTTGAGGTGATCCGCCATGTCCAATCGCGCCACTGCTCCGTCGTTCAAACAGGAGGCTCATCGGCTTATCGACCAGCTTCCCGATGGCGCCTCGTGGCGCGACGTGGCTTATCAAGCCGCGGTGCGCGCCGACATCGAGGCCGGCCTTGCCGACAGCGCTGCCAACCGCGTGACGCCGGTCGAAGAGATCCTCAAGGAATTCGGCCTGGCTGACGAATGAGGGTCGTCTGGACCGACCGCGCCAAGCACCGGCTGCGGGAAATCCACGACACCATCACCAAGGAAAGACCCGGCGCTGCATCGACGGTCGTCCGCCGGCTGGTTGTCCGCTCACGCCAACTCGCGATGCTGCCGCAATCCGGACGCGCTGTGCCCGAATACGAACGCGAAGACATTCGCCAGATTCTCGAGCGGCCGTACCGAATCATCTACGCGGTACTGCCCAACCAGGATCGCGTCGATATCCTCACGGTGTATCACTATCGGCAACTGCTTCCCAGCGACCTCGCGCAACTCTGACGCTTACGCCGCGGCACGCGCGGCCGTCAGCGCCGCGACGTTCACTGCACCCACTGCTCGACGTGCGGCGGATTCCAGAACAGCGCGAAGCCGAGCGCCACCGGCAGGTCCGCGGCGTACATGAAGGGGTGGCGGCGGCCGAGGCGCGACAGGAAGTGGTCGGAATACTGGCCCCTCGATACCGGATGCTACCGGTCGCCGCTCACCCCGGCTGTCGCATAGGTGACAGCCCTGCCACCATCACGCATGGCGCAAGAACTCGGCGGCGGCGCAGGGCCCATGCGCTGGAACCGCAGCATGGCTTTCTCCGCGTTCGTGCACCTGATGCATTCCGCCGCGATCTTCACGCTGACTCTGTTCGTGCGCGCACCGGCGGGCCCGTGGCTGCGTTACGTCTGGTGCGTCGGCGCGTTCTTCAGCTTGATGACGCTGCTGCTGCTCCTGCGCGTGGGCAGCTACGAGGGCACGACCGAAGAGGAAGTCGGACGGCTGATCCGGCAGGGCTACTGGGTCGCGACCGTCCTTTACCTGTGCCTGCTGGCCGCGTCGCTGGCCTTCCTATTCCTTCGGGCCCGATAGCAGTTCGCGGATCTTCGGCTCCGGCTTCCAGTAACCCGGACCCTTGAGGAACTTGCCGTTGGCATCGTAGATCGGCTTGCCGTCGGCGCCGAGCTTGCTGGCATTGCTGTCCATGATGAGCTGCAGCACCGCTTCCAGCGGGATGCCGTACTTCAGGGCTTCCGAGCGGCAGTACACGATCACGTCGCCGAGCAGGTCCGCGATCGCCACCGCGACATCCAGCGGCGCGGCGCCCTGCCTCGACAGCGCGACGATTTCATCTATCTCGTGCACTTCGTCCATCAGCGTCGCCTTGAACTTCGCGAGCCGCTCGGCCACGTCCGCCGGAATCACCGGCCGATCAAAGGCCGGCAACTTGTACATGGCGTTCATCTGCGCGATGCGCGCGGCGAAGGATTCGTTCACGAAGTCTGACCCTGTCTAGAACCCGAATTTTCCGCCGAGCACGCGGATCGCTTCGAGCTCGGCCTCGTGCTCCGCGCGCCGGCCGGCCGTGTCCTCGACCAGGCGCACCAGCTGCGCGGGCGTCGGGTATGGCACGTCGAAGCCCGGGATGCTGGGCATCGACAGCTCGACCGGCAGGTGCACCGGGTCGACCGGCCAGTTCGGCACGGTCACCGGCGACACCACCGGGCTGCTGTGGTTGTTGAGGAACTGGATCGGCACGCACATGCCGTGAAACGGCCCGGCCGGAACATCGAACGCCGGCGTCGAGGGATCCGGCTTGCCGTGGAAATCCAGCGCGAGCGCGATGTTGTTGGAGCCGGTGCGCGCGCCGAGCGGTTCGAAGCCGAAGCGCCACGCGAGCAGGTTGAGGATCGAATTGGGGTCGAACTGCATTTTCGCCACGTGGCCGCGCCGGGCGCGCGGGCCCATCAGCACGCAGGGCACGCGGCAGCCGAGGCGGCCGTCGTTGATCGCAGCTTCCGCGGGCGTCACCGGCGCCAGCGGCGGCGGCACGTGGTCGTAGAAGCCGCCCCACTCGTCGTAATTGATGATGAAGAGCGTGCGCTCCCAGTCCGGATGCTGGCGGAACACGTTGTAGACATCATTGAGGAAGGCCTGCCCGTCGCGAATGTCCGAATACGGATGGTCGTCGATCGAGAACGCGCCGCCCTCGTTGAGCGTGTTGCCTACGTTGTCCACGAACGTGAGGTTGGCCAGCGGCTTGCCGAGGATCTCGCCGGCGAAGCTCTTGCGGTCGTACTTCGTCGAGATCCCCAGGTACTTGTCGCCCCAGAACGAGGTGTACGACACGTCGGTGTAGTAGTACGCGACGCTGCGGCCCGCCGCCTGCATGCGGTCCCAGATCGTCGGCAGCGTCGAGACATCGGTCGTGTTGCTCACGCGGTCGGTCTGGCCGGCGTGCATGTAGAAACGATTCGGCGTGGTCGAGGCGAGGATGCCGCTGAAGTAGCGGTCGCAGATCGTCCAGTTTTCCGCGCAACCCTTGTAGAACGGCAGCGCGTCGGCCGTGTAGTAGCCGATCGGGAAGGTGTCGCCGGCAACCTGCAGCTTGAGGAAACCGTCCATGCGGCCGTCGGCGTACTCGGTGCGTCCGCCGGCGTAGCTGTGGTCGGGATCGCCGAGGTTGCAGTTCTGGAAATTCGGCGCGAGGTCGAATGACTCGTGCTCGGCGCCGTCGGTGTCCTTCTGCTTCACCCCGGCCTGCACGCCGTCCGCGCCCGGCACCCAGCCGAGGAAATGATCGAAGGAGCGGTTTTCCATCATCACCACGACCACGTGATCAATGCCGGATTTCTCCGGGCTCGGCAGCTTGACGCCGACGCCCAGCAATTTCGCCGAAGCTTCGCTGCCGGGTCCGCAGCCGGCAGCCAGGCTCGCGGTCGCCGCCGCTCCGGCCAGGAATTGCCGCCGCGTGAGGCCGCGCGCCTGGCCCTTGCCCCCGTCCTGGCCCTTGCCCCCGTCCCGCCCCTTATCCCGCTTGCTCATGACCCGTCCTCCCTGAACGGGTCACGATGCCACGAACGCCGCTGCCGCTCTACTGGCGCGCCGCCGCGGCGACCGGCACTTATGTTCAACTATCAGGAGATCGCCATGAAATGCCTGACGTGATGGAACAACCGTGAGCGCACCCGCAGGCAGCGTCGGCCTGCCCAGGGGCAACCTGTTCGCGGCCTTCGGCTCGCTGCTGGTGAGCTCGTCCACGCTGGTGTGCTGCGTGCTGCCCGCAACGATGGTCGCGCTCGGCGCCGGCGCCTCGCTGGCGGGCCTGGTCACGACATTCCCGCAACTGGTCTGGATGTCCACGCACAAGGCGCTGGTGTTCGGCGCCTCGGCCGTGGCGCTGGCCGCGGCGGGCGCGGTGCAGTGGCGGGCGCGCAGCCTGCCCTGCCCGGTGGATCCTGCATTGGCCGCAGCCTGCATGCGCACGCGGCGCGCGGCCTGGATCACCTGGTTCGCCGGCGTCGGGATCTTCGCCCTCGGCGCGGTGTTCGCCTTCGTGCTGCCGCTGCTCTAGGCGGCTTTCGCCGCGCTGTCCACCTGCAGCGGCACGATCACCATGTCGTGGCCGGCGCGCTCGAGGCGCGCCTGCATCGCCAGCGGCATCTGGTTGTGCAGGAAGCGCGTGAACAGGTTGTCGCGCGCGAACACCAGCTTGCCGGCGAAGCACACTGCGTCAGGGTGCTCGGCCAGCACGCGGTCGGTGAGCTTGCCGAGCTCGTCCAGCGGGTCGGCGCCGAAAGCCGAGTAGCCCTTGGCGCGCAGGTTCTTGCTGACGCAGTAGCTGACGAAGTACTGCAGCGAGTTCTCGATCTGCGCGGTGAGCGACTTGAGCGTGCGGTGGCTCGAGAAGCTGTCCTTGTCCACCTCGCCCACGGCGACGAACACGAAGTTCTGGAAGCGGCCGGGGAATGTCTTGAGGATCCAGTTCAGCGTGTGCATGCCGGCGCCGCGCTGGCCGCCGACCATGACGATGGCCGTGGACTCGGCGCGGTTGAGCGGCGCCGACTGCGCGTCGGGGTTCCAGTTCGGGCGCACCTCGTGCATGCGGTTGGCGCGCGCCATGAGCTTGCGCACGCTCTCGTAGTGCGTGTGCGTGAGCAGGCACAGGCCCATCACGCCGGCGGTGATCAGCAGCGTGACCCAGCCGCCTTCGGTGAATTTTTCCACGATCAGCGTGGCGAGGATGAAGCTCGTCACGGCGAGGCCCAGCACGGACAGCGCGAAACGGCGCTTCCACGCAAGCTGGTACAGGCGCTGCTCCCACCAGTAGCGGCACAGGCCGAACAGCGTCAGCGAGAAGGTGATGAACACGTTGATCGAGTACAGCACCACCAGCAGCGAGACATTGCCACCGGTCAGCGCCAGCACCACGAGCGCGCAGAAGCCCATCACCATCAGGCCGTTGCTCGTGACCAGCCGGCTCGACAACTGGCGGAACTGGCGCGGCACCCAGCGGTCGGAGGCCATCGCCGCCAGCACCGCCGGGCCGCCGATGAAGCCGGTGTTGGCCGCCACCACCAGCAGGCCCGCCTCGAGCGCCATCACCGCCACCAGCGTGTAGTGGTTGAAATCCGCGCTGCCGCCGAAGCTCGCGATGATGTCGCGGAACACCACGGCGTTCAGCGTCTGGCCTTCCGCCGGCGCCACCTGCCACAGCAGGTACAGCAGCACGATGCCGCCGGCGGTGAAGGCCAGCGACACGGCCATGTAGAACATGGTCCAGTGGCCGGTACGCACGCGCGGCTCGGCCAGCACGTTCACGCTGTTCGAGACCGCCTCGATGCCGGTGTAGGTGCCGCCGCCCAGCGAGAACGCGCGCAGGAACAGTGCGACGACGAAATACCAACCCGACTGTCCGGCGAGTGTCTTCGCCGCCACCGCCGTCTGCGGCAGCAGCTCGCCCATGCCGGCCCAGTGCGCGTTGATGCCCGCAATGATCAGCACCGCGTGGCTGATGAAGAAGCCGAGGAAGACCGGCAGCAGCACCAGGATGGATTCCTTGAGCCCGCGCAGGTTCAGGATCAGCAGCAGCCCCGTCACCGCCAGCGACACGCCGAGCTTTTCGGACTGCCAGGCAGGCGACAGCAGGCTGAACAGCGCGTCCATGCCACTGGCCACCGAGATCGCGATGGTCAGCACGTAGTCCACGATCAGCGCCGCGCCGCTGACCAGCCCCGCGTAAGGCCCGACCAGTTGCGTTGCGGCCTTGTAGCCGCCGCCTCCGGACGGGAACAACTCGATGACCTGGTTGTAGGCCAGCGAGATCACGAACACGGTCAACGCGGTGGCAATCGCGAGGTACAGCGCCAACGGCGTGTACTGGCCGAGCGCGAGGTAGGCCTCGGCGGGGCCGTAACAGGCCGAGGAAAGTCCGTCAGCGCCCAGGCCCACCCACGCGAGGAACGCCACCAGCACCACGTGCTGGCGGGTTTCCTGGCTCAGGGGATCGAGTTTGCCGCCGAACAACCACTCTCTAAGTGGTCTGGCCATGCGCTTGAAAGACCTTCCGGGTGCGGAAGCCGCGCACTCTACGCGGGTTTGACTCCGCCGCGCATCTAGCGGGTTTTCCTCAGGACTTCGTCCACCGCCAGCTTGCCGGGGCCCGCGATCGCGAGCCAGGTGAACAGCGCGAGGTAGGCGATCTCCTCGAAGCCAAGCAGGGTTTCCAGCGAGTCGATGCCGTCACGCTTGGCCGCAACGATCGCCACGACCATCGTCACGCCCAGCGCGCCCGCCGAAATGCGCGTGAGCAGGCCAGCAAGCAGGAGCGCGCCGCCGAAGCACTCGATGCCCGACACCAGCGGCGTCATCACCTGCGGATACGGGATGCCCCAACTCACGAAGTTTTCCGTGATCGCCGGCAGGTTCTGCAGTTTTTCCCAGCCGCTCCACATGAAGACCCAACCGACCACCACGCGCGCGACCAGCGGCGCGAGCCATTGCAGGTACTGCGCGACACTTTCGGGCCAGTCGATCAGCCAGTACTTCAGGATCTTCATGCCGGTGCTCCCTGTTTGATCCGGCCAGCATAAGGTCGGCGCCGCAGCGCGACCATGCCGGGCAGTGCGGCGGATAGGTCCGGGCGTCCCGGCTCAGCCCGCGATCGCGGCGCGCAGGAACAGCATGAAAGACAAGGGATGCTTGCCGTAGGCCGGCTCGAGCGCCGCAGGCAAGGCGTAGGCACTGCCGACGCCGCCGACAGAGAACGAAAGGCCGGCCGTTTCGTAAACCTTGCGCACCGCGCCCAGCGAAAGCTTGCCGACGCCGAACTCCTCACCCACCAGCGGTGAGGGGGATTCGAACAGGTGCTGGGTGCGCAGCCAGTCCACGCGCCCGAAGAATGTGTTCGCGCCGGCCTCTCGCGCCGATTCCAGCAGCACGCCCGGGTGGCTGGCGCCCGACTCGCGGTTGAGCCCGAACGCCAGCGTGCTGCTCCAGTGGCCGCCGGCAACTGCCATGGTGTTGGCGATCGAGGCCGTGGTCCGGTGCACCGCCACGTCGGGCTCGAGCGCTTCGGGGCTCGCAAGGTACCCGTGGCTCAGTTGCGCCGACCATTCGGCCGAGGGATTGAACGTGACGCGCCCGGAATACGAATCGAGCTTGCGGGTCTCGATGTTCCAGCGGTTTTCGTCCGGCTCGCGGCCATTGAACACCGAGGCATCGGCCTTCCAGCGCTGCGTGGTCGCGCCGAGCGTCAGCACGCCGAAACTGATGTGCGTGGAATCGAGCCAGTGATGCGTCAGCGGCGCTTCGGGGTTGATCTCGCCCGATGCGCGATGCATGAAGGTCGGCGGACCCAGCGCCGGTTCGCCCGGCAGGCCCGCGTAACCGAAGACCGAGCCCTCGCCCACCGGCACGCTGTAGGTCGCAGCCAGTTCCATGAACAAGTCATGCGGATGCTGGCGGTCCACCAGGGGCGTGACGCCATCGGCCGTCTCGCCAGTCTGCAGCAGCAGCGGGTAGCCACCCTTGCCGATCGCCGGATCCAGCGACAGCATCGCGCGGCCGCCCAGCGTGCCGGGCCCGGCCGGCGTTTGCGCCATCGCCATCAGCATGCTCGGCGAGAACCACTTCTCGTCGCCGCGTGGGCCGCCTTGGTCGTCGTACACGAGGTCCATCCAGCCGTGCAGCATCAGCATCGAGTCACCCCGCATCGAATGCAGGCCGTGCATCGGCGCCGCCTCCGGCTGCCAGCTCGTGCCCGAGGCTTCGCGCTCCATGGCCTGCGGGCCGAGCGCGCCGGACATCGTCATGTCCTGGGCACCGTTCGTGTCGGGCATGGCCATGCCGGCAGGGTCACGGTGATCCATCTGCGCCTCAGCCGGCAGCGTCGCCAGGGCCAGCAGAATCAGGGCATCAATCGTTTTCATTCGAGGTGAGTCCAGGGTCAATGGTCGCGAAACGGCGCCGCCGCAACATCAGGTAGGCGGCGGGCAACACCAGCATCGACAGCAGCGGCGCGGTGATCATGCCGCCGATCATCGGCGCGGCGATGCGCTGCATCACCTCGCTGCCGGCGCCAGCGCCGAAAAACAGCGGCAGCAAGCCGGCGACGATGACCGCCACCGTCATGGCCTTGGGTCGCACGCGCAGCACCGCGCCCTCGATCAGCGCCTCGCGCAGGTCGCCTTCACTCTGCAGGCGGCCTTGCGCCTGGCGCTCGGCAATGGCGTGGTCAAGGTACACCAGCATGATCACGCCGAATTCCGCGGCGACGCCGGACAGCGCGATGAAGCCCACGCCGGAGGCCACCGACAAGTGGTGTCCGAGCGCGTAGGTCAGCCAGAAGCCGCCCACCAGCGCGAAGGGCAGCGTGGCCATGATCAGCGCGGCGGACGCCACGCTGCGGAAGGTCAGGTAGAGCAGCAGGAAGATGATCGCCAAGGTGAACGGCACCACCAGCCGCAGGCGCTTGCTGGCGCGCTCGAGATACTCGAACTGCCCGGACCAGGCCACCGAGTAGCCGGCCGGCAGCTTGACCTGCTCTGCCACCGCTTTTTTCGCGTCTGCGACATAGCCACCGAGGTCGCGTCCGCGAATGTCCACGTAGATCCAGCCGTTGGGCCGCGCGTTCTCCGACTTGATCATCGGCGGACCGTCGGTGATCGCCACGCTGGCGATGCTGCCGAGCGTGAGCGTCTCGCCGCGCATCGTGACCACCGGCAGTTCGCGCAATTTCTGCACCGAGTCGCGCAGCTCGCGCGGGTAACGCACGTTGATCGGAAAACGTTGCAGGCCCTCCACGGTCTCGCCGACGTTCTCGCCACCGATCGCCGCACTGACGATACGCTGCACCTCCTCGATGCCCAGGCCGTGGCGCGCTGCCGCCACGCGGTCCGGCACGATCTCCACGTAGCGGCCGCCCGACACGCGCTCGGAAAACGCGGAGGCCGTGCCCGGCACCTGCTTGACCACCGCCTCGATCTGGCTGCCGAGGCGCTGGATCACGGCCAGGTCCGGGCCAGCGATCTTGATCCCCACCGGTGACTTGATGCCGGTGGCCAGCATGTCGATGCGGTTGCGGATCGGCTGCACCCACACATTGCCCATGCCCGGCAGCTTCAGCGAAGCGTCCATCTCCTCGATGAGCTTGTCGGTGGTCATGCCGGCGCGCCACTCGCTGC